>JBDNDT010000003.1:0-21929 GCA_046718985.1 Cytophagales bacterium | reverse complement strand
ACCGAAAGTCGCATAGCAATAGGTTAGCAAAACAAAGAGGGTTTAAAAACTTGAGAGGGAAAACTATGCCCGAAAAGAAATAAAAAACGGAGTCAATCCAAAAATCCAATCCAAAAATTTGTACAAAATCAAGAATATCTATCCTAAACAGAAGAAGACATTAGAGGATATTTAATTTATTAAGTCATGTTCTGAATAATAAGCTTTTTCTGAAGTATTTTCTAGGGGAAGCCAAACTAATCCTAATGCCAACCTTGTAAGCACAATTGGGTCTTTGAAGTAACGAAGTTTATTAGACATTTCTAGCTATTTTTAAATATTTCATCACACTTTTTGCCGCATGATAACCACACATGCCATGCACACCACCACCGGGAGGTGTTGATGAGGAACAGATAAATATACCTTTTTTAGATAATTTGTAAGGATCGAATGAAATGATTGGTCGGGTATAAAGCTGTTGAAGATCAATGACTCCTCCGCCGATATCACCTCCTATATAATTTGAATTGTAAGCTTGCATTTCTATGCTATTCATTTTGTTTCTAGCCACTATTTTTGACTTGAAACCCGGTGCAAATCTTTCTATCTGAGATTCTATGGTTTCGGTCATGTCAACAGTAGAGCCATGAGGAACATGACAATAAGCGTAAAGCGTGTTTAAACTGTCAACAGTTCTTGTGTTGTCAAACTGGCTTTGTTGAACCAACAACACAAATGGTTTTTGGGCATGAATTCCGTTGGTTGCAGCATGTTCCGAGATTGCGATTTCTTCGAAAGTTCCTCCTAAATGAACAGTTCCGGCTTTTCTAGCAAATTCATTCTCAAAAGGCACAACCCCATCAATAGCCCAATCTAGTTTAAAGATTCCCATTCCATAACGGAAGTTTTGTAAGGTTTTTCGGTGAAAACCCCCAATTTCTTCTTTAACAATCTCTAGGATTTGCCTTGGGGTGAGGTCGAAAACATTGGCCGATGCATCAGGAAGGTCTTTCTTTGAAGAAATTGGTTGATTGGTGAAAATTTTGCCACCCAATGAGATAAAATAAGCAGCAAGAGCGTCTGCAATAGATTGTGAACCTGATTTTGCCAGTGGCCAGCCTTTCAAATGCCCGGCAGACATCAGAACTAACGCTATTGCTGATGTGGCGGGTTGGTTCAAAGGCAACATGGAGTGGGCTGACATTCCCGCCCAAAGACCCTTTGCTTCTTTTGTCTTGAATCTTTTGGAAAACCAATTTGCTGGAAGTATGGCATTTAAACCAAATTGAACGAAATCAAGAGAATGATTGGGTATTTTTAGCGGTGCTAAAATATCATCGGGCATTTTTCCGACCAATTGAGAAATATGAGTAAAAAGCGATATGTATTTTTCAGCATCTTCCCCTAAAGTGGTCGAGGTTTTTTCAATGTCTTTAAAAAGAGCAGCAGCAGTGCCATCATCAAAAGGATGTGCGGCACAAACCTCAGGAAATATCCATTCCAAGCCATACTGTTCTAATGGATAAGAATTAAAAACAGGTGAGATTTGCGCTGTTGGGTGAATGGCTGAACAGATGTCATGTCTCAAACCCGGCAAAGTGAGTTCATCCGTTCTCATGCCTCCGCCAATGGTTGACTTAGCTTCGAAAATGCTTACTTCAAAACCTGCTTTTTGCAATTCTATGGCCGCTACCAGCCCGTTTGGCCCTGAGCCGATTACGTTGATGTTGTTAGTTGGCATTCGGTTTTTCATTTAATGAACTAAATTAGTTTATTCTTGAACCAAATACCAAATTTTGAGATAGAGAATCAAATGTTTTCATGAACTAATGATAACATGATTTAGAAAAGTAAACAGCATCAAAGAAAAATTGAAAGCACATTTTCCAAAATTTAATGCTTTATCAGGGGAAATTACAGTTTGGGATTGAAGATTTATTTAACTAAAAACTTCAAGTCCATTTTGCCTTGAAGAGCAATAATTTAGCTTGTTGTAAAGATTCCAAAAATCTTTATAATAAAAAACGCAGATTTCATATTTGAAATTATTGTTGCTTATTTAAGGTATTTGAGACCTCAAAGAGGTTAAATGTTTATAATAATTATGAATTTGGATTTCTATTTTACCCCGATGAGGTCAAATAGTATCAGGTTTTCTATTGTGCAAAAAATACGGCTGAAAATTTTAGATTCTTTTAACTAAACTTCATTGATTTAGCATCCGAAAATTCAATTTATTTCGGATGCTTTATATCAAACTGTGCTTTAAGCAAAATTTACTTCATCTTCTTTTTTATTTCTTCAATCAAGGCGGTATTGTTCTTTACATAATCATCGTTCTGTGCTTTTTCAGCTTTTGTTCTGGAAGACTCTGCGGTGGTCAAAGCATTTTTGAAATCTATCAATTCCAGTTGAATCTTAGCTTTTAAATGCTCCATCCAAAACGAATTATTGTCTGCTTTGCAGGCCTCTTCTACCCACTCCAAAGAATGTTTTAAGTCTTTTTTGTTTTGGAAATAATAATTTGCAGCTTGATAATAAGGTTTATTCTCTTCTTTCATTGCTTCCGCAATTGATTTCATGATGATGCCGTCATGGTCAATGGCAGTTTTTATGGAAAGTGTGATATCAAGGTGTTTTCCCATTTCGGCAATAAGTTTAATGACTTAGTGCTGATGTTTTGCAGCTCAAGGGTGAATGTTTCAACCTTTTCATTTAGTTTCAACACTTTTGTTTTTAGGCGTAATGCATCTTCCTTTTCATCATAGCCATTAATTCCCCAAAGTTTGGTGTTTGAGTTGAAAATGATTGTCTATTCTTTTTTCTCCCGGAATGCTGAAAATGCTGTATTCTCCAGCATTCAAAAGTTTGCCATCAATAGTCACATCTTCACCAAAGGTAATCACAGTGTTTTTGTTTGCACCGGTTCTCCATAATTATCTATATGGCAAAACATCCCCAAAAACCTTCCTTCCTGTGGCACTTGGTCTTGCATAATCAATTTTGATGCTTAAAAGAGTGAAAGACTGATCTATGGTTTGCGAAGAACTCAATGAAGGAACTATTAAAGAAAGAGAAAAAGCCAAAGAGCAAACAAGTGAGAATAAATCAATGTTTTATTGTTTGTCATATTCAAATTTTAAAAAAGTTTCACGTTAATAACAGCATAAGAGAATTAAATGTTGTCTTTAATCTATAATCCTGTTTAGGGTTCAAATAATTATCACAAACAAAAGCAAAAAAGAAGATTTTCTGCACAAACACCACTCACAACACATTCACCTCAGGGCTCAATCTGATTCCAAATTTTCCCTCAATATCATCAATGATTTCATGGGCTAGATCCAATATCTCTTTTCCGGTTGCATTTCCATAATTCACCAACACCAATGCTTGTTTTTCATGAACTCCTGCATCGCCTTTTCTATATCCCTTCCAGCCTGCTTTTTCAATCAACCAACCTGCCGGCACTTTCACTTTGTTAATCAATTGTGTTGAATAAGTAGGGAGCTCAGGGTAATTCTTTTTAATTTTTTCACTTAATTCAAATTCAATTTCCGGATTTTTAAAAAAAGATCCGGCGTTGCCAATCTCATTTGGGTCAGGAAGTTTAGATTTTCTTATTTGAATAACTGCCTGACTAACCTTTTTGGGGCTCAGTTCACCTGGCATCTCACCCAGCACTTTCTCCAAATCACCATATTGCAGTTTCAAGGGGGCTTTTTTCTTTAGCTTGAAAGTCACTTGTGTGATGATTGCTTTTCCCTTCAGTTCATGCTTGAATATGCTGTCACGATAACCGAATTTGCATTCTGAATTGCTTAATTTTTTAAAACTCTTTTCTATCCGGTCAAAATATCTCACTTCGAAAATTGAATCCTTCACTTCAACACCATAAGCACCTATGTTTTGAATAGGGCATGCACCAACTAAGCCTGGAATCAATGAAAGGTTTTCTAAGCCAAACCATCCGTTTTCAACGGTTAAAGTTACAAAATCGTGCCAATTTTCACCCGCATTCACGGTGCAAATCACATCGTTTTCTGTTTCCTCAAAACTTTTTCCTAAAATATTTACTTTTAAAACTACGCCTTCAAAATCTTGTGTAAAGAGCAAATTGCTTCCTCCACCTAAAATCAAAATAGGTCTTCCTGACCACATGTTTTGAGAAAAAAAATCTTCTAAGTCAGTTTCTTCCTCAATAGAAACCAAAAAATCAGCGTTTGCATTTATACCAAAAGTGTTGTGTTTTTTCAAACAGGCTGATTTTATAACTTGCATACAGAATATTTTTTGGCGTAAAGTTAACATTAGCTTGGTAATAATCGTATAACACAGCTATATTTAGATTATGTTTGCATTTCTATATTCAAAAGAATCATTTTTGACACACTTATACCATGAGTGAGGAGATACTAAAAGCCTTGATGCAACTTTTTGCCATTGTCACCAAACAAGACGACGGAGTAACTGATTCAGAAAGAAATTTCGTAATCAGATTCTTAAAACAACAACTCAGCACAGAGCTTGTTCCGGAATATTTGAAACTATATGACAGTTTTTTATTCGGAAAAGATGAAAACCCAGGAGATGACGAAAAAAAGAAAAAGCTCACTTCAGTAAAAGATTCTGTTAAAACACTTGCAATTTGTAAAAAAATCAACAAAACACTCACTCAAAAACAAAAAGTGATTGTGCTGATCAGGCTCTTAGAACTTGTGGGTGCAGACAGAAGCTTCTCGAGACAGAAGATGCAAATTATAGACACCGTTTCCACGGTTTTTAACATTGTGGAAGATGAATATAAGCTGATAGAGAATTTTATATTAGAGATTGATCAAAACAATTACATCAATTCACCTCACCTTTTGTTGATTGGAGAAAAATTCAGTATTCCGGAAGATTCACTCATCAAAGTGATTCAACAACAAGAAATGCACGGCTCGGTGGGCATCATCCAGATCAAGTCGGTTGATATGTATTTCTTGAAATATATAGGAAACGAAACGGTTTTGTTAAACGGTTTGCCGATTCAAAACGAAAGAATCAACTTGTTCCCTTACGGAAGCACTTTGAAGCTCAGTCATGGCTCACCAATATATTACAGCGATATTATTTCGGAGTTTTTGCTAGATTCGACCATTCAGAATATCTCTTTCAATGCCAAAAACTTAGAGTATAAATTTCCGGGCGGCAAAATTGGCCTTCAAGATGTAAATATCTCAGAAGGTCCCGGAAAATTGATAGGTATCATGGGAGGTAGCGGTGCCGGAAAAACCACCTTACTGAATGTTTTAGCAGGATTAGAAAAACCTTCAAAGGGTGAAATTCTCATCAATGGAATCAATCTTCACCACGAAGAAGAAGCCAAAAAAATTGAAGGAATGATAGGTTATGTGGCTCAAGATGATATTTTATTTGAAGAGCTCACCGTTTATCAAAACTTATATTACAATGCCAAACTTTGTTTCGGCAATTTGAGCGAAACAGAAATAATCAAAAGGGTCATTCAAACTCTCAAAGATTTGGGTCTTTATGAAATCAAAGACATCAAAGTCGGCAATGTTTTAAACAAAAAAATCTCAGGTGGCCAGAGAAAAAGGCTCAACATCGCTCTCGAGTTGATTCGAGAACCGGCTATTTTGTTTCTTGACGAACCCACTTCAGGACTATCTTCACGAGATTCTGAAAACGTGATGGACTTGCTCAAAGAATTGACTTTAAAAGGAAAGCTCATCTTTGTGGTGATTCACCAACCCTCATCAGACATATTTAAAATGTTTGATAAGTTGGTGATTATGGATGTTGGGGGTTATCAAATTTTCTATGGAAATCCGGTTGAAGCGGTTGTTTATTTCAAACAAAAAACCAATCAGATCAATGCAGATGTAGGACAGTGTCCGGAATGTGGAAATGTGAATCCTGAATCCATTTTCAATTCGATTGAGGCCAGAGTGGTTGACGATTACGGCAATTTCACTGAGAAGAGAAAAGTGAGTCCGTCAGTTTGGTTTTCTTATTTCCAAGAAATTCCTAAAACAATTGTTGAAGACATTCAAGAAATTCCCCAAAAACTGTTGTTGCTGCCCAACCGCATCAATCAGTTGAAGGTCTTCATCACCCGTGATTTGTTATCGAAACTAGCAAATACTCAATACTTGTCAATCAATTTGTTAGAAGCTCCGTTGTTGGCATTTGTGTTGGCATTTATCATCAGGTATGTAGAAAACCCGGGCGATGAATATCACTTTGGGCAAAACGAAAACGTTCCGGCTTATCTTTTCATGAGCATCATTGTCGCCATTTTCATGGGTCTCACCGTTAGTGCTGAGGAAATCATCAAAGATGCTAAAATATTGAAAAGAGAGACCTTTTTGAACCTGAGTAGATTAAGTTATATTAATTCAAAAATCATCTTACTTTTCACCATGTCAGCCATTCAAACCCTTTGTTTTGTGCTGATTGGAAATTGGATCTTAGGAATTGAGGGCATGACCTTTAGATATTGGTTGGTGTTGTTCACCTGTGCCTCTTTTGCAAATGTGTTGGGTTTGAATATTTCAGCATCATTCAACTCAGCAGTGACTATTTATATCATCATTCCCTTGTTGTTGATTCCTCAAATGATTTTGAGTGGTGCCATCTTCAGTTTCGACAAATTGAACAAAACCATTTCAAGCAAAGACAAGGTGCCTTTCATTGCAGATATGATGGCATCAAGATGGGCATTTGAAGCCTTGGCAGTTACACAATTCAGGGATAATAAACTGAAAAGCAAGTTTTATGAAATGGAGCAAAAAGAAAGTGATGCGAACTATAAACATGTTTATTGGGCACCATATCTTTTGAGCCAGATTGAAGACATTGAGGAATTGTTAGTCAAAAAAGATGAAGGCTACCAACAAAAAGTATTAAACGAATTGGTGCTTATTGAAAATGAGTTTAAAAAAGAAGCTAAAAAAAACATTTTATTCAAATATGATGAAGCGGATTTTGTGAACTCTAGAAAGTTTCAATATTCTGCTGTTCAACATCTGGAAACAAACATAAAATGGTTGAAAGAGCACTATTCTAACAAGTTCATTGAAATCAATGATCAAAAAGATCTGATTGTTGCGAAGTTGGTTTCTTCACCAGAACTTTCAAAATTATATTTTGAGATGAAGAGAAACCATGAAAACGAATCTTTGTCAGATTTGGTTAAAAACGTGACCGCCAAAAATAAAATAATCGAATATGAGCAAAAATTGATTCAAAAAATTGACCCAATATACAGACTTCCGGAAACAGAGGTAAGTTGGTTAGATTTCAGTGCGCATCTTTATGCACCAAAAAAGCATTTTATGGGTAAACTTCACGATACATTTTTTTTCAATATAGCAATGATTTGGTTGATGAGCATCTTTTTATACCTAGCGCTCTATTTCAATTTGTTGAGAAAAGGAATAGAATCGTTAGCAAAAATCAACATTCCTATGCCAAAAGTGAAAAGACCCGCTTTCGTTGATAAGATTAAGTTGAAAGTCAGTTTCAAATTTCCCAAACTAAAATTGATGGAAAAGAAATAGATTTTGAAAATAAATTTGATATTTTTGACTTTTGATTGTTAAGCACAAATTGAAAATTAAACGTTAGTTATGCAACTGAGAAACAAATTATTGATAACATCAGCTTTGATAGCACTCTTTGCCTGCGAAAGCAAAAAAGGTTCAGGAGAAAGTGCTTTTGACAGTTTGATGGTTCAAAAAGCAGAGGAACAAGAAAGTCAACTTACCTCTGAACTCGCTTTGGGTGTGATTCGTTCGATTCCTTCACCAATTGAAATGTCAGTTTTAATCAAAGAAGTTGGGGCAAAATATTCACCCTCCATTTTGAACTCAACATCAAACTCACAAAACTATAACACAAACGCCAAAAGAGCCATGAATATGGGAATCTATGGAGCTGACTTGGGTTATATCAACATTTATAATCAGAAACAAGATGCTATCACTTATCTGAACTCTATCACAGGTTTGGCAGAGGATTTGAAAATTGGTCATTTCTTTGACATCACAACCTTGAAAAGAATGGCCACCAATAGTTCAAATCTAGATTCTTTGCTGTATATCAGCACAAGCAATTTTGAATATTTGAACAATTATCTCCAAGACCAGAATCGTGGAAATCTTAGTACTTTCATGCTTTTAGGTGGATGGATTGAGGCTTTGCATGTTGCAACGGAAGTGGCAAAGAACAACAAAAGCCAAAAATTGATTGAAAAAATTGGTGAGCAAAAAGTGGTATTAGACCAATTGATGTTGTTGTTCGATATTTATAAATCAGACCCTAGTGCCGCTGAAATTTCACCTTTTTTGAAAGATTTGAAGGCTTCATATGACAAAGTTTTGATTACTCAGGAGTATCGTGAGCCGACAATCACTGAAGTGAATGGAATCATGATGGTGACTGACAATTCTGTTACAAAAATCAATATCACCCCAGATTTGATTTTGGAAATATCAAACAAAGTAAAAAACGTCAGAAATAAAATTGTGAGCTAATTAAACTGATTGAAGATATGAAAACAAAAAATTTATTAATTACATTGGTTTTTTCTTTGATAGGAATTTCTAATTCAATCGCACAATGCAACACAGACCCAATCACTGAAAAAATGGCATCTAAGTTAGGTGATTTCACTTTCTTGAAAAGTTATAAAGTTGATGGAAACAAAAGTGGAGTCGTTGAATATTCTTATGTGTTTAGCAAAGACACCCAATATTTGTTGATTTATGGTGATGCCAGTGATGAAACTGCAAAAGTTTTGGTTACTTTATATGATGGTGCCAGAAAAGAATTGGCAAGCAATTTTGACAAGAAAAACAATAAGTTTTTGCCCGGAATTGGCTATAAGTGCACTGCTACAGGCATTTATTATATGACATTTTCACTTAAAGAGGCTGATGACAAGTGTGGGGTGAGCGTGTTAGGTTTCAAGAAGTGAGTTGATTTTTCTTAAAGTTCAATAAAAAAGGGTGGTAAAGATTTTTCTTGACTACCCTTTTTTATTTAAACCCAAAATACACAGTAGCGTAAATTCATCTAACAAAATCGTAAAATGTCGATTATCAGCAATAGTATTTTTAGCAAACTGATTCTGCAAAGCTAGATTTGACCTTAGATTTTTGATAAATTAAAATTCCTAACAGCTTAATTTGAATATTTCAATAAACAATTAGTGTTTATGCTTTTCAAATATGAATTTGATTAACTCGATAAGCTTATAAGAGAATTTAAAATTGAAAATATTAAGACTTAAAAGCGACCTTTACACTAGGGATGTGATTCATAACACCATATTAACAGTGCAAAATATACCATCAACCCAAGCGAAATTCATTTCCACTACCAAAGCACATAACGAAAATATACGTTCAAATCTAAGTTTTGTTTAATTTGCAAAGATTTTAAGATAAATGAACTTAGACAGCATTTTCAAAAGGTTCAGTGAAACTTGTGCCTTGGTGATTGGTGATTTGATGATTGACGCTTATTCTTGGGGAAAGGTGAACAGAATTTCTCCTGAAGCACCGGTGCCGATTGTTAGCATCACCAAAAAAGAAAACAGATTAGGTGGTGCAGGAAATGTTGCCTTAAATCTTATATCGTTGGGTGCAAAAACAATTCTTTGTTCTGTGATAGGCAATGATTCGGTAGGGCAGGAGCTATTAGAACTTTTGAATAGTCACAATCTTGACAGAGATTCTGTTTTTTTGAGCCAATCAAGACAAACCACCATCAAAGAAAGAATCATTTCGAGTGGTCAGCATCTTTTGAGGGTTGACACTGAAGATTCTCACCCTTTAGACACAAGTGAGGAAATTCATCTTTGGAACATCATTGAACGTCAATTGAATGAACAAAAGGTTGATGTGGTGGTTTTTGAAGATTATGACAAAGGTTGTATCACACCATTAATCATCTCAAAAACTGTTGATTTGTGCCTCAAAAAGGGAATACCTACAATTGTTGATCCAAAAAAAAGAAATTTCCTTCAATACAAAAATGTTACTTTGTTCAAACCTAATCTCAAAGAGTTAAAAGAAGGATTGAGACTTGAAGAGCTAACTGAAAAAACAATCGAACTGGCAAAAATGGGTTCAGAACAATTGGTGTCTCAATTTGGCATTCAAAAAACCCTCATCACCTTGAGCGAAAATGGAGTGATTGTTTATGATGGAAAATCACACACACACATCAAGGCACATGTGCGCGAAATTGCAGATGTTTCTGGAGCGGGCGACACTGTTGTGAGTGTTGCAGCACTGTGTTTGGCACAAAACTTAGACTTGGTGACCATTGGCTCATTGTCAAATTTAGCAGGAGGCTTGGTTTGTGAGCATGTCGGGGTTGTGCCTATTGACAAAGAGGAGCTTTTGAGTGAAGCTATTTTGATGCAAGCTGACAAAAAAGGTCAAAATTGAAAAAAAATTGTCAAAATTCGAAAAATATAGAATTCTGTTTTTTTTGAGAGATGTGCTATATCTGGCATTTTTCTCAATTGGGGGACCAAATGCTCATTTGGGATATTTTATCAATCTTTTGGTAGAAAAACGGAAATATATCACTGAAATCGAGTTTTTAGAACTTAACGCTTTATGTCAAATTTTACCGGGTCCCACCTCAACCCAAGTGATTGTAGCGGTGGGATACAAAATGGGTAAAGCAACATTGGCTTATTTGACACTTTTGGTTTGGTGTTTGCCGGCCGTCACTTGCATGATTGTTGCTGCATATTTCATCGCTCACTTGCCCAATCTGAATTTTGCTGAATTCGTGTTTCCTTTGGCAGTTGCACTCGTGTTGAGGTCTTGCTTCAAACTTGCCACAAAGTCAATCACCACAAAAACATCTGTTTTGATTCTTATCTTCACCTGTGGAATTGCGTTTTTTTTCAAAAACTCTTATATTTATCCACTGCTAATTATTGCAGGAGGTTTGGTGGCATCCATCAAATGGAAGAGATATAAAATTGAAAGTGAAAATCCCGATAAAAACTTTAAAGTGCCTTGGGCTAACTTCATTTTGTTTGTTTCAGTTTATGTCGTGACGTTGTTTTTGGGAGGGGTCACAGATTGGTTACCACTGAAACTTTTTCAGAATTTTTATAGAATCGGCTCTGTTATTTTTGGAGGAGGTAACGTATTAGTCCCTTTATTTTACACTGAGTTTGTCGAAATGAAATCATATTTAACAAGACAAGAATTTATTTCGGGCTATGCTTTTTCTCAAATGGTTCCCGGACCTGTTTTTTCTTTAGCATCATTCTTGGGAGCTTTATCACTCAGAGATTGGGGACTTTTGGGCTTTATTTTTGGAGGAATCATTGCAGCAGCCGGGATTTTTCTACCAGGCACTTTTTTAATTTTCTTTTTGGTTAAAATTTGGGAAAACCTAAAAAGTTTTCCAATCATCAAGGCTGCAATGGAAGGGGTTGTTGCGGTGAGCACAGGTCTGCTGGCAGCAACAGGTTTTACTTTGTTTTTTTTGATGCAAGCTTCATTTCTCAATTATGGCATCTTTTTAGTCTCACTTTTGTTGCTTTTCTTCACCAAAGTTAATCCTTCAATTTGGGTCTTAATTGCTCTCACTGCGGGATTAATTTTTTAAGTTCAATTCTTGTTTCTTAAAACTTTGAGATAACTTTGCTTTACATAGAGTTTATTTTTTAAACAGGTCATCATAATTTTCTTTTAACCATGAAAAACGCATTGAAATATGTTATTTCATTTGTTCTTGCTTTCGGTTTGATTTTTTGGGTCTATAAAGACCAAGATTTAGGGCTGCTTTGGAGAGAAACCTTATCAATGAACTTGTGGTGGTTGGGTCTTTCTTATTTTGCAGCATTTGCAGCTCATTGGATAAGAGGGGCAAGATGGGTGTTGTTGGCTGAAAATATTGAACACAAAGTAAACAATCTGAGTTCTTTTTATTCAGTGATGCTGGGATATGCAATCAACCTTGTGATTCCGCGTGGTGGTGAGCTAGCAAGATGTGGTTATCTTCAAAAAGAAGAAAAGATTCCTTTTTCAAAAACCTTAGGCACGGTTGTCATTGAAAGGATGGTAGATTTTGTGGTGATGGGACTTTTTGTTTTTTTTAGCTTGTTTCTTGAGTATGATAAAATTTTGTCTTTCATCAACCAAAACAAAAGCAATCAAGATAACGAGGGAAATTTCTTGATTTGGATTTTAATGGTCTTGATGTTAATCTTTTTTGTCGTATTTTATTTTTTGAGAAAGAGGATTTTTCAAAACACTTTTGTAAAAAACCTGATAGAAGGCTTGCTTTCTATCACCAAACAAAAAAGACCTTTTTTGTTCGTGATATACTCATTAGGCATATGGTTTTTTTATTACATGATGATGTTTTTTGCTTTGAAAGCTTATCCTGCAACTGCGCATTTGTCACCTTCAATTGCGCTTGCCATTTTAATGATTAGCACATTAGGAATGATTGTTCCTGTTCCGGGTGGAACCGGCGCTTATCATTATCTGGTCACCAAAGGATTAATAGCCTATGGCATTATAGAAATTAATGCCACTACTTTTGCCGCAGTTTCACATGCATTGCAAGTTTTCGAAATATTATCACTTTTTTTGACATGTCAAATTTTTGTTGGTTTGATAAAAAATAAACCCATAATTGCCAATCACTCTCATTAAAGGTTAAATTTTTTGAATTTAACATATATGCTCTTTAGGTTTTTAACATTTACGTTTTGAGAATTAAGATTTTTTTTCTGATTTTGCATAATATTGGTTCAAGAAGCCATAAAATTTAATTAAACAAAGAAATAATGTTCCATTTTTTTGATAATAAAGTTAGATTTCAAGCCTCTAACTTTAAAGCTAAGTTGTTGTTCTTAGCATTTATTTTTTTCTCAAACCTTGCAACAGCCAATTATATCACATCAGCAGAACTCACTTACACATGTGTTAGAGATTATGTTTACTCAGTAAAACTAGTTGTTTATGCAGAATGTGGTCAATTTGATTTAAGCACTCAAGGGTCTTATGATTTGAAGGTGAGTTCAGCATCTGCAAATAAGGAACTAACCTTGAGATTGTTTAAAAACCTTTCTAAACCCTTGGATGGCGAAGAAATTACCTTGTATTGCCCCAGCCAACAAGCTTTGACCAGATGCAAACCCGGAGGAACATTGAGAGGTATTAGGAAATATGAATTTATAGGTGAATTAAATTTATCAGCAGAACCTAGAGCGGCAGATTGGTTGGTGAGCTGGCAAAGAGATTTTAGAAGTATTAATTTAAACACATCCTTAAATCCTCAAAACTTCTCCTATTATGTAGAATCTTTGATTAATACTCGAGATATTTCTTGCAACAGTTCGCCACAATTTAATGGAAGCTCAATCGCTGTAGGATATCTCAACCAAAACAATACCTTCAACATTTTAGCCTCAGACCCGAATGGAGACAGTTTAGTTTATTCAATTGTTCAACCAAAAACATCTCCAACAACAACATTAACTTATCGTTCCGGTTTTTCGGCTTTAAGACCTGTTGACCTGCAAAGTAACTTAACTATAAACAACAGAACAGGTGCAGTGACTTATAGACCTTTGACTGATGGTCAATCAGGAATTTCAGATATCAGAATCGATGAATATAGGAATGGAGTACTAATTGGTTCATCCAATGTGGGTATGCAAATCAACGGATTTGCAAACGACAACAGACCTCCTGTTCTTTCAGGTTTTGGAGGCAGTGGAAATGTATTCACGAAAACAATTTGTGAAGGTGAAGTTATTAACGTTGATGATTTGAGAATTGTCGCCTCTGATCCGGATGATAACTTTTTAAGTGTTACTCAAGTTTCCGGTAATGGGCAAGGATTTAATGGTGTTTCAGGTACCGGAGCGTTAACAGCTTTTATATCTCCTCCAATTACACAAGGAACTTACACTTATGTGGTTAACGCTGTTGATAACGGTTGTCAGTTGCCTCAAACGACCACACGCACATATACCTTAAATATAACACCTAAACCAAAATTCGAACTTGAACCATCAGGTCCGGTTGTTTGTGATCCGCCAACCCCAATAGAAGTGAAAAATTTAAGTGGAAACGGATCTTTTAGCTATGCTTGGAGTGTTAACGGTCAGATTAGATCAACACTAGATACTTTTGCAGTTGCTCCACAAAATTCAGACGTGAAAGTCAGTCTTGAAATCACTGATGTAAATGGATGTAAGTCCACTTCTATGACAGAGTTAAAGTTCCCTATTGCAGTTTTTTTTTCAACTAGAAAGTTTTGTATCAAAGACACTACAGAACTTACAAACACTTCAATCAATCTTTTACAAAATTCTTTTGTAACCTCTTGGAGATTTCCTGATGGAACAGTCTTAAATGGAAATTCGGTGAAATATAAGTTTCAAGATACTTTAACTTATAACGTTATTGTTTCTATGGAAGATACTTTATCAAATTGTAATTTCACTGGAATTGCAGAAGTTAAAATTTGTCCACAAAAAGAATTGATTATTCAAGCCTCTGATACCTGCACAAACAGACTTGAATTAACTGATGTTCAAAATTACGGTCATCCAAATTGCCAACCAATTTTTTATGAATGGAGATTATCTGATAGAACAAATGTAATAGTAGGAGGTCCGACACTTATTTTAGGTGAGCTGGAAGAAGGAGTGTTAAATGTAACAGTCACTGCTTTCACAAGCAGTTCATGTACTTATACTGAAAATTTAACTTATAACATTAAAAAACAACATGATACCAGAATCAGTGACCGATTCAACACAGATGTGAATGAAGGTTTCTCTTTGATTTGCAACAAACCGGATTCCACTTTTTACACAAGAATTGTTACTAATCCAAATGGAGGCATTGTAAGCAACTGGTTTGTAAACGGATTTCCTGTAAACGGCAATCTAGATTCTTTGCAGGTTACAGGATCTTTGACAGCAGGTTTAATCACCATTGATAATGTTGGTTGCAAAGACACATCATCTGTCACCATCAGTTTCCCACTTCAAGCAAATTTCAATTTTGATCAAAAGTGCTATCCTGATACCACATATCAATTTGTAAACTTGACTAATTATGCAGAAAACCCAAATGATTTAACATTTGAATGGAGATTGCAAGGTGTGGATACGGTAAAAAGTGTCAACGCCCAGTTTGCCTTGCCTGAACGTGATAATTATTTAATCACTCTTGTTGCAAGTGACAAAAACAATTGCATTTCTGAAGTCACTAAACCAGTGTTTAACAAAGCGTTTGTGGACGTATTTAATGTCTTCCCCGATGAAAGAACCACATCCATTTGTGCTACTGATATCATCACGGGCTATAGCTTAATTCCGACTAGTATAGGTTCTAACGTAAACAGCATCACTTGGAATTACGGCGATGGTAGAACTCAAACATTTTTGACAAAGGAAACTTATACTGATGTTAACGACAATCCTATGATTGAGGGTGATACTGTCACGTTCACATACAATTCAGATGCTATAGTCGAGGTTTCTTTTGAGGCAAGGTTTAATAATGTTTGCCTTTATCAATCCAATAAAAAAACCATCAATGTTAAACCTGAATTCAAAGGAAATACTTATCCATATAGAAATTGTATTGGTGATACCTCAGTGTTCTTGTTTGACAGAACAACAGGAGATCTTTCAGTTGGTGTAAAATCTTATTACTGGGCAGTTTCAAAACAAGGAGATATTGATGTGACCGTGAATGGTAGTATGTTTAATCCGTTCTTCACAAATCCTCCATTTTTCATTTCCGACAAAGCTGAGCCAAAATATAAGTTCAATGAACTTCTTGATTTGCACGTTTATCATAGATTAATAGACTCAAATGGTTGTGTTTTTGCCAATATCAATTCGGCAAAAGTAGGAGAGATGACCGTTCCTTTTTTACCTAGACTTGATACCATTTGCCAAAATGAATTTGCTAATATTGCTGTTGGCACAAGAAATAGAACTGCAACAGGAGCAATCGCAGTTGCCGATTCTTTTGGGGTTGACTTGTTTGGAAGAACGCTGTTTTCAGGGTTAGCAATTCGAGATCAAGTGACAGATTTGGTTGGAAATGCAACAGTTAAATTCCCGGTTGGGGGTGATGTTCCTATCACCATTTTTATGAAAAAGACCAATATATTCATTGTCAACAACAAAGTTTATGATCAAGAATGTAGAGGTGTTTTAGATACCATCTTGCATGTGAGACCAATTCCTAACATAATCATACAGGCAGATACTGCTTGTGCCGGGGTGGGGCAAACAAATTTTAAAAGTCAGGTGTCTTTTAGCGGAGTAATAACTCAACCCAAAGATACTATAATCAAAGGTTATCTTTGGGATTTTGGTGACGGAACCACATCAACATTAAAGAATCCCTCACATCAATATCAAACCGGAGGCAGAAAACCAATTTCACTCACTGTAAAAACAGATTATTGCGATTTTGTCATTCTTGACACTATCTTAGTTAGAGGTTCACCAAAGGCTGATATGTTTTTTGATTCTGCAATAGTTGAAGCATTGACTCCTTATAACTATCAAAATCTTTCTACCTCAGATTCACCAATAGTGAGTGCCGTTTGGGACTTTGGCGATGGAACAGTTCTAGAAACATTAGACCCAATCGTTGAACATACATACAGCGATGTTGACGTTTACACCATTCGTTTAACTGTGACCAACAAAGAGGGTTGTTCATCTTTCATTGAAAAGATTGCGGATATGAATAGCCGTTTGGATTTGCCAAATGCATTCAGCCCTAATGGTGATGGAAAAAATGATGGATTAAGACTTATCTACAAATTGATTCCGCAGCTTCAAGAGTTTAAAATTTACAACAGATGGGGTCAAGTTGTGTTCGATGCCGGAAACAACCTAGACGCTGTTTGGGACGGAAAGCTCAATGGAACCGATCAAGAATTGGGTGTGTATGTTGCTTATGTGAAGGCTATAGGCAAATATGACAAAACTTATAATTTCAAGAGAAACATACTTTTGGTTAGATAATTTTTTTATTTACAGAAATGAAGACCATACGAATAATTTTAATATTGGCATCAGGACTTGCTTTTTCACAGGATTTGCACTTTACTCAGTTTTATAGTACTCCATTGATTGTAAATCCTGCAAACACAGGCAGATTCAACGATGATGCTAGATTATCTTTTATCCACAGAAGACAATGGGCATCATTGAACTCAGACTTTATTTCAACTGCTTTGAGTGCTGATTTTAATTTGAGAACAAAATGGTTGAAAAAAGATAAAATTGGTTTTGGTGTTGTTGGATATCACGACGATTTAGCTCAAGGTATGCTGAGAACAAATGCTGTTCACTTGTCAGGTGCTTATCACAGAATGTTGGATGATGCCAGAAGACACAGGCTTTCAGGTGGATTGCAATTAGGTTACTCTCAAAAAACTATAGATGATGCTAATTTAGTTTTTGGAAATCAATATAGAAACTTTGTCTATGACCCTAACCTGCCGAATAATGAGAGTTTTGGTGGTTTGAGATCCGGAAAGTTTGATGTTCAAACAGGTTTTGCTTATCAATTTGTGATTTCCCCTAAACTTGATTGGACAACAGGTTTATCATTTTTCCAGATTCACCAACCCAAAGAATCAATTTTAACCAATTCTAATGCCACGCAAAACAGATTGGGAAGAAGATGGCTGGGAACCACAGGAATCAATTATAAAATATCTGATGCTGTGATGGTCTCTCCTCAAATCATGTATATGAGACAGAGCAAAGCAAGCGATTTTAATTTTGGGGGTTTTTTCACTTTCACTTTGCCTTCAGCCACTTTGATACAACTTTTTGCAGGAGGTTTTTACAGGGCTAGTGATGCAGCCATTGCGCTTGTTGGTGCCAGAGTGAAAAATCTTGATATGAAATTCACTTATGATGCCACAACATCAGATGCTAGAAATATTAGAGGTGCTGATTTTGCAACTAACAAACCGGTGGGTGCTTATGAATTTTCTTTGACATATTATTTGAAATTCAAAAGAAAACATCCAACTGAATATAACGTGCCTTGTGGTATTTTTTAAAAAATGAGGTTAAAATCTAGAAAATGAAAAAGCTTTTAATAATAATGATGGCGTTTTTGGCAATTTTTTCTTGCCATGCACAAAGCAAAAAAAAATCAAAATCTAAAACAGTAGCTGAAAAGAAAACCAAACTACCACCAGAGCTTGATAGAAAACTGAAGTTGGCAGACAGGCTTATGGAAGAGAAAAGTTATTACAATGCAATTGACTTGTATCTTTCATTCGAAAAACAAATGCCGGGCTATGAAGATGTGGTTTTCAAAACGGCAATGGCATATTTCACAACAAGAGATTACAAAAATGCAGAGAAATATTTTCTGAGATATGTACCTAACAAAGATTACAAGAAATATCCAATTGCTGTTTTTTACTATGCTGAAACCTTAAAAGCTTTGGGAAAGTATGAGAATGCTATCAAAGCTTATGAAGCTGCAACGAAATTAAAACCCAATAAGAAAGATACTGAAATACAGGATATAATTAAGTTTG
Source organism: Cytophagales bacterium (assembly GCA_046718985.1). Taxonomy (GTDB): domain Bacteria; phylum Bacteroidota; class Bacteroidia; order Cytophagales; family UBA9547; genus JBDNDT01. Next base: position 3,341 of record JBDNDT010000003.1, on the reverse strand, counting down.
CCAAGAATGAAGTAAAATCAACTGACTGGGCATTGAAAATGTCAGATGAAGACAGCACTTTGCATAGGATTTTAAAAATGATGGGAATTGCAAACAGGGCCTATTCTGATTTTTCTCCTTATCCCATTCATGAAGACACTTTGCTTTTCGCTTCCTTGCAAGGTGATTCTGTTATCAAATACACACATGATGACCATCATTTCCATGCTATAAAACTGTACGAAACAGTGAGAGACAAAGAATCAGGTGCTTGGGGAGAGCCTATAGAACTTGTCGAATTCAACACCACTTATGCCCACACAGCAAACGGAGTACTTTCGCCGGATGGAAAGTATTTTTATTTCACAAGGTGCGAACCCAACAGAGACAATGTGGTGGTTTGTGATATTTATTATGTTGAACATGATAATGACAAAATCAAGCAACATAAACCCAAAAAAGTATCAGGTGTGAATTTAGATGATTATACTACAACACAACCAACTTTTCAAACCATCGAGAAGAAAGGAAAAAAAGGAGAGAAGTCAACTAGCTTTGTTTTGTATTTTTCTTCAAACAGACCCGGTGGACAAGGTGGAAGAGATTTGTGGTTTGCCATCATGGAAACGCATGGGAAATTTAAAAAGCCGGTTAATTGTGGAAACAGGATAAACACACCTAGAGATGAAGTTACCCCTTTTTATGATGACAAAGAAGGAATACTTTATTTCAGTTCAAACTTTCATTACGGTTTCGGAGGTCAAGACATTTTTAAAGCTCAGGGTGCACAAAACAAGTGGCAAAAACCGGAAAACTTAATGTTTCCTTTGAATTCAACTTATGACGACACATATTACGTTTTGTCCAGATCAGATGCAAAGTCAGGTTATGAATCAGGTTATGTTGTTTCGAATCGTCCCGGAGGTATTGCTTTGCACAGTGAAACTTGTTGTGATGATATTTATTCATTTAAAGAAGTTGAACTGAACCAACAGCTATTGATTGGTAAAACATTTTATCAAGAGCTTATTTCTTCTTCTGAAAGTTCATCAGACAGTTTAAAGAAAAAGATAAACTATATCTCCGATACCAAAATCGGATATATTACTGCTAAAAACTATAACAAGTTTTCACAGTCTGGAGACACTAGCTTTTATTCAATGAAAGAATCTATTGAGTGGCTATCACAATCAGGAGTTGATGGAAGTTTTTCAACACAAGTGCCGAAAAATAAAAAGGTTTTTTTAGTGGCCCAAAAAGAAGGTTTTCTACCTTCAATCGTAAAACAATTTAATCAAGACAGCATTAATATAGAATTGGTTAAAATTCCTGAAACACCAAAGAAAGACACCATTCAACAGATTGCTGCTAACATCAAAAAGTTGGATGAGAAATCAGATGCTAATGTGGGCGAAAAGTTAGTTCTTGAAAACATGTATTTTGATTATAATAAAGATGTTTATAAGAAGGAATCGCTTCCATCACTCAATTTATTGCTTAATTTCTTAAACAAGTTTCCCAAAGCGAAAATTGAAATTTCAGGTCACACAGATAACAGAGGTTCAGATGAATATAATCAAGACCTTTCTCAAAGAAGATGTGAAACCATCAGGGCATGGCTTATTTATAAAGGAATTGATGAAAAACGTTTAACAGCAGTTGGTTATGGTGAAACACAAGCAATTGCTCCAAATGAAAATGCTGACGGATCTGATAACCCCGAAGGTCGTGCTTTGAACAGAAGAGTTGAAATTAAGATTCTTTCAAATTGATTTTTTTTTGATTCAATTCAAACTTGCTTATGTGTTCTGAGTTCTTTTGATAAATTTGCATCACCAAATTGTTTCAATAGTTAACATTTTAAACGGTCACCCATGAAAGTAACGGTAGTTGGTGCAGGAAACGTGGGCGCAACATGCGCTGATGTTTTGGCATATAAAGAAATTGTGAATGAAGTTGTTCTAGTTGACATCAAAGAAGGTTTTGCACAAGGAAAAGCATTAGATATTTGGCAAAAAGCTCCTATTGATTTATATGACACAAGAACAGTAGGCTCTTCAAATGACTATTCAAAAACAGCAGATTCAGATATTGTTGTTATCACATCAGGTCTTCCTAGAAAACCGGGAATGACAAGAGATGATTTGATTGCAACAAACGCAGACATTGTGAAGTCTGTGACCGAAAATGTGATAAAATATTCTCCAAATGCAATCATCATAGTGGTTTCAAATCCTTTGGATGTGATGACCTACCAAGCACATATCACTTCAAAACTTCCAAGAACAAGAGTGATGGGTATGGCCGGTATTTTAGACACTGCAAGATACAGAGCATTTTTGGCTGAAGAGTTGAATGTTTCACCAAAAGACATCCAAGCCATGTTGTTAGGTGGTCATGGAAATACAATGGTTCCACTTCCTAGATATACCACAATAGGTGGGATTCCTCTTAGCGAAATGTTAAAAGATAAAGCTAAATTGGATCAAATCGTTAAAAGAACCATCAATGGTGGTGGCGAATTGGTTCAACTGATGGGCACATCTGCTTGGTATGCACCGGGTTCTGCGGCTGCACAAATGGTTGAAGCCATTGCAAAAGACCAAAAAAGAATATTCCCTGTATGTATGCTTCTAGACGGTGAATATGGAATAAAAGACACTTATTTAGGAGTTCCGGTTGTTTTAGGCAAAAATGGAATTGAAAAGGTGATTGAACTAGAGTTAAATGCTGAAGAAAAAGCATTGCTTGAGACTTCAAGAGGCCATGTCAAAGAAGTGATGGATGTATTAGATAAAATGAGAGCAGCAAATGCTTAATAAAAATAAATAACAACTATATGCCCGCCCAAAAGGTGGGCTTTTTTGATTTATAGATGAATGGATAACAAGAATATGACGTTTGCTGATCATCTGGAAGAGTTGAGATGGCATTTTTTAAGATCAGGATTTGCAATTTTGATATTTGTTATCATTGCTTTCGGCACAATGAACTTAATCTTTAAATCTGTGATTTTGGCACCATCAAACACAGATTTTATCACTTACAGAGTCCTCTGTGACCTTGGGAAAAGATTTTCAATGGAGGGTTTGTGTGTTGAAAAGATTGATTTTAAGTTGCAAAGCAGACAATTAGCAGGTCAATTCACCATGCATTTGTTATCAGCATTTGTTGTAGGTTTTATTTTAGCATTCCCTTACATTTTTTGGGAATTCTGGAAATTCGTTAAACCAGGTTTATTGCCGAATGAACAAAAAGCTGTGAGTGGAGCTGTCTTAGTAGTTTCATTATTGTTTTTTATTGGCATTCTATTCGGTTATTTTGTGGTTGCTCCAATGTCAATTCAATTTTTGGCAAACTAT
>JBDNDT010000299.1:0-4055 GCA_046718985.1 Cytophagales bacterium | reverse complement strand
GCCATAAGCTCTGCATCACTCAATGCTTCGCGTCCTTTGAGTAAGAGCTTTTCCCTAGGTCGGTCTTCTTCTGCCCACTCTGTGATTTTGAGTTTTGTGGAAGGAGTAAGCTCGTTTTTCATAGATTAATAGTTTTAGGTTTTCACTCATTTAAAAAAGGTGAAGGAATTTAGATTTTCAAGTTAAAAAAAAAGGCTCTTGTTTTGCAAGAGCCTTTTTTTTGATGTTATTTATAATTTAAAAATCAAGCAGCAAGTTTATTGACAAACTTTGCCAATTTTGATTTTTTATTAGCTGCATTTTTGTAATGAATGATATTTCTTTTTGCTAATTTATCAATCATAGAAGAAACTTCTTTGTATAGTGTTTCTCCTTCTTCTTTATTGGTAACTTTTCTCAATCTTTTGATAAAAGTTCTTGTGGTCACCAATTGGTATCTATTGCGAAGTCTTTTGGCTTCGTTTGATCTGATTCTCTTTTTTGCGGATTTATGATTTGCCATTATTTCTCAGTTTCAAAATCGGATTGCAAAATTAAGAGAAGTTTTTGAAATTAAAAATTGTTTGTTAATAAATTTTGCACTTGTTGATTTTTGGAGTTTGAGTTAATTTGGATATCAATATAATTTAGATAATTCATTTTGTGAAATTGGACAGTGAACTATTTTAAAGATGATAGCACAAAGTTTAGAAACGTTTAACTTCGACTTAAAATTGGAATGAAGGGCAACTACCTGAAAATTGGACTATTGAAACTTTATTGGGCAAACATTCATCAAAGCCATTCAATCCTGAAATAGCAAATGTGTTTTTCCGAAGTGGATATATTGAGTCTTGGGATCGTGGCATCTCAAAAATGACAGAACAGTGCTTATAGTTTTGGACTTCCAACACTTTGTACTTTTTTAAAAGTTCAGGTTTTTGGGTAGAGTTTAGGAAAGATATTTTTAATGAACAGTTTTTACAAAGTGTTGAATTAAGTGAAAGGCAAATAAAAGCATTGCGATTTTTAAAAGAGAATAGTAAAATAAATAATAGTGACTATCAAACTTTGAATGAAGTTTCAGGAGAAACAGCTACAAGAGACTTAAAATTATTAATAGAAAAACATCTAATCAAACCGAGTGGAGAAAAAAGGAGCTGGTTCATTTTATACGCTAAAATGAATTGCGTTATAATTGCGTCATAATTGTAACGTTAAACAAAAATAATTGCAAAAAATCTATTGCGTAAGAGTTTAATTGAAAGACAATCGAAGGCTTTTTTGGGAAATTGCGATACCTTTCAAAAAAGGCATTGAATTCAAAATTAAGCATTATAACCCACAAAGATTTTAAACACTTCTTAGGGAAGCGAAGCTTTCAATTTCTTGAAAGTTTTCTTCTCCATCTGTGATTTTATCAAGGTTCGACCGATTTGACCCATGAATGGGAGTCCAATGCTTTCATATTGATAAATGCCATCATTGATGGTTTCGTTTTCATTCACATATATGCTTGCAGACACTATAAGTTCAGTTTGGGTTAATTTATCTCTGAAATAACTAATATCTGTCATGAAACCATAAGCAAGTCCGACTTTGTTGGCTATCGTGATATGTTCAGGAATGAGACTGTCTTTCGGCAGGTCTCCAATAAATAAGAACTTTCTAAAGTTATCTGGAAGTTTATCACCCCATGCATAAAGTGGAGTTTGTTTGTTTCTCGGCCAAGCAGCAAGTGTTTGCATCAAATAGTTCAAATCAGGAGTTTGAAGCATCATGTTCGGTAAAATATTCAATTCCGGCAACACGATGGCTTCCATCAAATGATGTAAATCCTGAAGTTCAATCTGATTTTCATTTGAAAAATCCCAAGGCCTGTTGATGATTCTTCCATTTATGAGTGATTTCTCGCCAACGAACGCCGGTTTGGCAGATTGATTTTGTGATGTTTTATTAATCTTATTTTCGAGTAACCAACCTGAATTTGGCGACCAAAACGCCCATTTAGAATCTTGAAGCATTCCGGTCTTGTTTGGAGAAGGGAAGTTGTTCAGAATAGTTGAATGTAAACCAAGTTTGGAGAGTCTGTTATCACAAAACTCCTTACCTATAAATTCTTGCAAAATTTTTGGTGAATAATTATCGCTAAAAACCAATGAAGCTACAATTAGGTCGTTGATTGATGCATAACGTGTGATGCTATCTGCTGGATTTGTCAGCAAGATGGGATAACATTGGTCGGTTTTGCAGTAAAAATCTGTGTTGATGTTGATATGTTCGTTTTCTAACATTTTCAGTTTTTCAAGTGCCAAAAAACAAATAGGAAGCTTGAAAGTGCTGGCCGGAAAAAAATAATCTTTTGGCCAAAAATCAGATTTGTGACGTTTCACTGAAGGATACCCGTTTTGGTCTCTGTCAATTATGGTGACCATCAATTGCAAACGAAATTTTTCAGGTTGGGCTATTACTTTTTGAACAAGAGAACAAGTGTCTGACTTCAAGACGGACTCAAGCCATTTGGAAGCATTTCCCTTTGAGAAAGAAATAAAACAAAGAATTATTGCTAAAAATCCTCTCATTTTCTTTTGGTGCCAAGATAGAGCATCCAATCATCATCTAAATGACCTGCAAAATCACGCAAGAACATGATAAACGATGGCTTGAAAGGTTTTCTAGCCAAAGGCATTTCAGCTTCTTCCGGTGTTCTGTCTCCTTTTCTGGAATTACAGTTTTTGCAAGCCGTTGTTAGATTATCCCAAGAAGATAGACCTCCTCTAGACTTAGGCAAAACGTGGTCTAAAGTCAAATCATAAGTACTGCCGCAATATTGACAACGGTGACCGTCTCTTCTGAAGATGTTTTGTCGGTTGAGCATCACCCCTTTGTAAGGCAGGTTGACGTAATTGTTCAGTCTAATGATTGAAGGCATAGGAAAAGAAGAGGACACTGTTCTTAGTGTCCTCGATTTATCTTTTGTGACCAATTCTGCCTTGTTTGTGAACACAAGGAGAAAGGCTCTCTGTGCACTGCATATCGTGAGTGCTCGAAAATCTTGATTTAACACTAACACTTTCCGACCCATAGCGTTTTTGATTTACAATATACGTTTAATATGCATTAACGAGTGTGTTTTTTGCTTTATTTTTTTGTTAATTATTCCTTTTTCAGTTAAACCATCAATCCTCACAAGACCATGAGCATGGATGATGTCATGTTCATCAACTAACAAACCTACATGCGTTATTTTTTCTTTTTCACCGAAGAATGCCAAGTCACCATTTTTATGTTCTCCGAACTTGATATTTATACCTAAGTCTGCTTGTTGGTAAGCATCCCTAGGGATTTTTACCCCACATATTTTGAACACTTGCTGCACAAAACCTGAACAATCTATTCCCCAATGGGTTTTTCCACCCCATAAATAAGGACTATCAAGATAGCTCTTTGCAACTAAAACAACATCATAAATATCTGTTCTTGAAAAATGTTTAATAAACTCATCGGATTTTTCCTTTACAAATGAACCAGCCGGAATCAATTTCCCCTCATAAAAAATAGGTTGACTGTTGACATAACTAAATCGGATGGAATCATTGATTTTAATCAGTTCGCCATAAAAAAGTTTTTTGTCAAGCCAACCTATATATTGATCATATTCAATTTCTATTAAACACCAATCGTCAATTATTTCCAGAATGCTGAAAACATCACCATAAAGCAATTGAGTGGTCATTTCTGAACGATGATTGGGTTCTTTTCTCAAGGCCAAAGTCGGGTAAGTGCACAACCATTGTTCTGAAATATTGAGTTCTGTCATGAAAAGGTATTTATCATTTTGTGAGCTAAATTTACGATAAGAATTTTCTCAATCAAATTGCAATTCGTTTTCTAAACCTTGCGTTATATTTAAGTTCTAATCATCAACTTTTACACATTAATTTAACAAAAACACTGTGAGAAAATCTTTTTCAATTGCGTTGATGATTGCTTTGTTTTCATTTTCCTGCATCAGAAATGAAAATCCCGTTGTTGAGCCGGTGAGCAAAAATTTTGTTGAGGAGATTCAAAACAAG
>JBDNDT010000298.1:0-4074 GCA_046718985.1 Cytophagales bacterium | reverse complement strand
CTTTTTTATCAACCGTTCAATGGATGTGCTGGCCTAGGTTTGACAGTTCTTTTATTTTTGGAGGACTCTTAGATGAAAAAAAAGGCGGCACTTTTTCAGTTTCACCTTTTGTTGAAAACTTCAACACCAAACAATATTATATAGAAAACACCAATGTTCTTTGCACAGAATTCGAAAGCAGCGATGGGAAATTCAGGGTAACGGATTTCGCTCCGCGTTTTGTGCAATATGAAAGGATTTATAAGCCATTGATGCTGATCCGCAAAATAGAACCTCTTTCAGGAAATCCTCGTGTGCGTGTCTTATGCAAACCGGTTGGTGATTATGGTGAGAATGTTCCTGAAGAGTTTCAAGGCAGTAGCCACATTCGATATCATGGACTGAACAGTCAGGTGAGACTTTCCACCAACATTCCATTGAGTTTTATTTTAGAAAATCAAGAAGTCTCATTGCATGAAACAAAATATTTGATTTTGACTTGGGGAATTCCTCTTGAAAGCTCAATCGAAAACACGGCGGAGGATTTACTCAGAAAAACCATAAAATATTGGAGAGAATGGGTTAAAAACACCAGCATTGGCAGTTTTTATCAATCAGAAGTGATTCGTTCAGCTTTGGTGTTGAAAATTCATCAATTTGAAGACACGGGTGCAATTGTTGCCTCAGGCACAACCAGTTTGCCGGAACACCCCGGTTCAGGAAGAAATTGGGATTATAGATATTGTTGGATAAGAGACTCTTATTATGCCTTAACTGCATTCAACAACATTGGTCATTTTCAAGAACTGGAAAAATACTTCCAATTTGTGCTAAATGTGACAAGGTCACAATCTGAACGTTACCAACCTTTGTATTCAATCACAGGTGAATTGCAAATCAACGAAAAAGAAATCGGGCTTGAAGGTTATCTGGGCAACAAACCGGTTCGTGTTGGCAACGCAGCTTACACTCAACCTCAAAATGATGTTTACGGACAAATTCTTCTCTCCCTTTTGCCTCTCTATGTTGATAAAAGATTGATTGACGCCGAAAGATCAGAATCATTGAAATTGGTGAATGATTGTTTGAAAATAATGCAGAAAAATTTTGAAGAACCTGATGCAGGATTGTGGGAGTTCAGAATGGGCAGAAGATTGCATTGTTATACTTATTTGTTTCATTGGGCAGGAAGTGCAGCTGTTTTGAAAATTGCCAACAAGGTGAAAAAAGACAGCCAAATGGTAGAAACCGCCAAAAAACTAATGCTAAACGCTTCAAAAATGATTGAAGCCTGTTATGACAAAAAGAGAGGAGTATATACCGGTGCTGTGGGCAGTAACGACCTTGATGCAAGCACTTTGCAGTTAATCACCATGAATTATTTAAACCCAAAATCGGAGATAGCCCAAAAACACTTGTCGGTCATAGAAAAAGAATTAAAAACCAAAGAGGGTTTGCTATACCGTTATAAGCACCAAGACGATTTTGGGACTCCAAAATCTACTTTTTTAATTTGCGCTTTTTGGTATGTTGAAGCGCTTGCAGCCGTGGGTAGAATTGATGATGCTGTGCTTGAATTTCAAAATCTGATGAAATATTCAAACCATCTTGGGCTGTTCAGTGAAGATGTTGAGGAAAACAATGGCGGTCAATGGGGGAATTTCCCACAAACTTATTCCCACGTTGGTTTAGTGAATGCTGCTTTCAGAATATCAAAGTCTATTGACGATGTGTTGGCGTGATAATAATTTGTGTTGAATTTCAGAAAATCTAAAATAGCGTTATGAAAAGTGTAAAGTTCTTATCCTTTCTGTTGATTTTTACATCCGTTTCAATAACTCATTCACAAAAAGTTGTTTGGGCAGACAAAGTATTGAATTTCAGTTCGCAAAGCTCTGCTAAATCAAATAGTGCACAACAGATTTTAGGTGAGCCTAATGCATTTCCTCAAGGCGGTAAAAGTTTTGTGACCTTTCAACCTTCAAACAAAAACAACAACGAATTCATCTCTGTCGGCTTCTCACAAGCGACAAAAGGAAAATTTGTCCTCATTGCTGAAAACTACTTTCCCGGCAACATCACTCAGGTTGAAGTTAAAAACAATCAACAACAATCACTGATTTTATATTTTCAAACAGCTCAGAAACTATCTGAAAAGTCTAGAATCTGGAAACTTCCTGTCACAAGACCTGATTTTTTGATTTCTGAAGTCAAACTCACTATAGATTGCAAAACACCAAAAGAAATCCCCCAGATAGATGCCGTAGGAATTTTGACAGATGATTCTAATTTTTCTGCAAACATCAACGAGACTATAAACAACGAATTCAAAACAGAGCCTATTAATTTAGGTCAAAACGTAAACAGCAGCGCAGATGAAGTGATGCCGGTGATTTCACCTGACGGCAAAACACTTTATTTTGTTAGAGACCAACACCCCGAGAACTTAGGCAAAGAGAAAAGAGAAGATATTTGGTTTGCTACCTTGAAAGACACCGCTAACTTTGAATTCTTGAAAGCTGAAAACATAGGAAAACCCTTAAACAACGAATCAGTGAACGCTGTCACATCAGTTAGTCCTGATGGAAATAGTTTACTGTTGTTGAATGTTTATAAACCTAAAGGTTTGATGGACAAAGGAGTATCCATTTCAAACAAAACAGAAAATGGCTGGGGAGATCCAAAAGCACTTGTTATTGAAGACTTTTATAATGACAATCCATACAATGAGTTTTTTCTGAGTGCTTCAGGAAATTTTCTGTTCATGACCTTGGACAGGAAAGATGCCTTAGGGCAAAGAGACATTTATGTTTCTGAAAGAAAAAATGATAACACTTGGTCAAAACCGGTGAACTTGGGTCCGGAAATTAACACTGCCGGTGACGAAGCCTCGCCTTATCTGGCAGTTGATGAAAAAACACTCTATTTTGCCTCAGATGGATATCCCGGATATGGAGAACACGACCTATATTTCTCAAAAAGAACTTCTGATGCTTGGACTTCATGGTCTAAACCAACAAACTTAGGCAAAGCCATCAACACTAAAGAATTTGACGCATATTATACCATTGATGCGTCAGGCAAGAATGCTTATTTTGTGAGGGAGAACGGAAACAACAAATCTGACATTTTTGCAATCAAAGTGCCAAAAGAAGCTCAACCCGAACCGGTGGTTTTGGTGAAAGGAAAAATCGTAGATGTCAACACCCAAAAACCCATCGAAGCAGATATTATCTATCAAACACTGCCCGAAGGCACGGAAGCAGGTGTCGCAAAATCAAACCCAACCACAGGAGAATATCAAATTGTTTTGCCAATAGGCAAAAACTATTCTTTTTATGCACGCTCGATTGGCTATGTTTCAGAATCTGAAAACCTAGATTTGACAGAGGTTTTAGAATACAAAGAAGTTGAAAAAAAAGTAGGTATGGCTCCTTTTGAAAAAGGACAACATATTCAATTGAAAAGCATCTTTTTTGAGACAGGCAAAACAGAACTGTTATCTACTTCTTTTCCGGAGCTTGACCGTGTGGTGAAATTGCTGAATGAAAACCCTAATTTAGTGATTGAAGTTGGTGGGCACACCGATGATGTTGGTTCACACAATGACAACATGAGATTAAGCACTGAAAGGGCAAAAAGCGTAGAGCTTTATTTTGAACAAAAAGGAATTAATCAGAAAAGACTTAAATACAAAGGTTATGGCGAAACCCAACCTCTTGTTCCCAATAATACGGCAGAAAACAGAGCCAAGAACAGAAGAGTGGAGTTTGTTATTCTTGAGAAATAAGTTCTTTAAAGTGGACATTGAATCAAAGATTTGCTATTCGGATTTTAAAGCATTTAACAATAATGCTTTCAATTGTTTACAACTTGTTGATATCTTGTAAGAACAATAACATTTGAAAACTTTTCTTCGGCTAGCTTTCTTGAATTATGGCTGAACATGACTTTAGTCTCAACATTCGTATTGATTATTTTTTCAACGGCAACAATCAAACTTTCTGTGTTAGCTGCTTCACAAAGAAAACCATTCTCTCCCTCATTTACACATTCTCTGCAACCCGGAACATTGCTTGCAATAATGGGGAAACC
>JBDNDT010000297.1:0-4087 GCA_046718985.1 Cytophagales bacterium | reverse complement strand
AGGGCTTGGTGGTGTTGGAAAGATTGTAAGTAGCGTTACAAACGCTCTTCTCGGAAGCCCTCGTTGCAAACGAGGGCTAGTGGGGGTCTAGGGAAAGCTGAGCCCTAACGATACTGTGTCAACAATATTTTTTGTGTTTTTAATCCTCCCAATACTCTCTACCTTCTTTGTCTATTAAACCTTTCTTTCTATTGAGAAAGACCCATGCTAAACCTTCGTCGAAACCTATAAAAAGATTAACATCATCATACTTTGGAGACACTACTTCTTTGCTAGTTTTATCGATAAAACCCCATTTACCATTGAATCTGACCCATGCTAAACCTTCGGGGAAATTAATAGCCCTTTCATACTTTGGCGGTATTACTTCCTCGCCCGTTTTATCTATAAAACCCCATTTGTCATTGAGTTTCACTACGGCTAAACATTGTTTGAAACCAAGTACCGCATCATACTTTGGCGGTATAACTTCCTTACCTGTTTTATCTACAAAACCCCATCTGCCATTGAGCTCTATCGCTCCTAAACCTTCTCGGAAACTCTTAGTTAAATCGTACTTTGGAGGTATTACTTCCTTGCCCGTTTTATCAATAAAACCATATTTGTAATTGAGTTTAACTACGGCTAAACCTTCGCGGAATCTCTCAGTTAAATCATACTTTGGAGGTATTACTTCCTTGCCCGTTTTATCAATAAAACCATATTTTCCATTGAGTATCACTTGGGCTAAACCTTCGTGGAAATCCCCTGCATCATCATATTTAAGCGGCACTACTTTCTTGTCCGTTTTATCAATAAAACCCCATTTATCATTGAGTTTCACTAGTGATAAACCTTCGCGGAAATCCCCTGCATAGTCATACTTAGGTGGCACTACTTCTTTGCCCGTTTTATTTGTAAAACCCCATTTGCCATTGAGTCTGACCACAGCTAAACCTTCGTTGAAATAACTTGTATAATCATACTTAGGAGGCACTACTTCTATACCCGTTTTATCAACAAAACCATATTTTCCATTGAGGCTCACTTCAGCCAAACCTTCGCTGAATCTCCCTGCATAATCATACTTTGGCGGCACTGCTTCCCTGCCCGTTATATCTATAAAACCCCATTTGCCATTGAGTTTGACCGCACCTAAACCTTCTATGAATTTTTCAGCCTCATCATACTTAGGCAACACAACCATTTTTTTTTCACCATAGGTTACAAAACCCCATTTGTCTCCTTTGCGGTAAGGGACAAGTTCTGGTGTCTGGGCTTCTGTGAAGCCATTAATCAACATTGTAAAAGTGGCAAGTGTTCTAATGAAAAACTTTGCTTTTTTCATAATTTTTTGGTCTAAAAGCATTTAAGACCCAAAAATAAAATTTACACGCTGATTATCATCTAGTAAGGCAATTAATTCTCTTCTTTTTATGGGTTTTTTGTCATTTACTTTTTCCGCCCTCATCAGAGTACTCACTGACGATACTTTCATGAGCCAAAATTGCTAGAATCAACCTCTATTAGAGATTGCAATGTCGAGCAACAAATCAAATCTATGAACGAGTTGGTTGGTGAATAATTAATTGATATTTTTGTTTTTGCGGTCGCTACTATAAACGTGGCACAAGCCAGACGTATGCGCTTGTGAAGATATTGCTCATTGTAATTACAAATTATACGGGTCAACAACCTTTAACCCCTCAATATTTTTAAAATCAGAAGTATTACGAGAAATCACAATCAAATCATAAACCAAAGCCGTAGCAGCTATTATGGCATCGCCAAGAGCAATTTTTTTGGTTTGTCTTATGGCAATTGTTTTTTCAATTACAGCTTCATTGATAGGTAGAATATTGACTATCTCCATAAACTCATAAAGTGGTTTCAGTTGTTCTTTGGTAGCATCTTTCCAGCCTAATATTTCAATTTTGGTAACAGCAGAAATAGTCAGTTCTATTGAGTAAATTAAGGTTTTAGCTTTCTCGGGAAGTTTGTTACCGAAATTGTCAATAATTACGTTGGTGTCAATTAAATATCTCTGTTCCATTCTTTACGGGCTTGTTCGGTATGAGATTTTAAAGATTGGTAATCATGATCGGGAAGAATACCGCTAAAATCAGACATTGTTTTTTTGGGGATAACTTTTTCCTCTGCGATCTCATCTAAGGCATAAAACAAAATCTCTATTTTTTTTCCAATATAATTGTTTGGAATAGCTAATGTGTAGCTATTATTGGTAGGAGTTACTACTGTTTTTACCATATTCTTGTAATTTATATATCAAAAATACGAAATAATGCCTTTCAAAGATAATGACATCACTGAAAGAGTTGACATCTCTTTGGAAAATCTCTAAACCAGGTTTTATTTAAGTTTTGCCTCATTGTCTCAATCACCCATTGCCCCTAGTATCCAGTTTCGACCCACCACCGTGGTCTGTGGCACACAGATTGCACTTTCTCCCCCCACCGTGGACTGTGGCACACAGACCACCCGCCCGTCGTTTGTATCACGAGATACTGTTGTTTGTAAATCGAAGTAAATTCCATATGTAAGAGGATTTTTTTTTATATATCTCTAGCTGGCGCCGACATCCGTCGGTGCCAAGTAGATAAAGGGCGTCCGCCCGTTGTTTAGAGTGAAGGAGTAAAGAGATTAAATGTTTATCTTCCATGGTTCGTGTCCTGTTTTACCAGAAATTGGCTTACATTCATGAAAATCCAGTAGTTTCAGGTTTTGTATCAAAGGCAGAAGATTGGCTTTATAATAGTGCAAGAAATTATGCGAATAAGCCTTCAGTATTGGAAATCATGTATGATAAATAGAGCTACATAGTTGTTAAAAGCAGACGGACGCCCTTTCGTATAAGAAGCACCGACGGACGTCGGCGCTAGCTGGGAGAAAAGTTTAGAGGTGAATCAAGTGATGTTATAAAATAAAACAAATAAGAAACCACCTAGTCGGTGGTTTCTTTACTCAGCCAGAATATCAATAAGCAATTGCAGTTCTTTATCTGAAATATTCGCTTGTTCAGATTTATCGTAAATGTCCATTAAGAAAACATTTTCACTTACAATACGAATATAAGTAATCAATCTTGCCCCACCGCTTTTGCCCTTGCCTTTACTGGTAATGGCTACACGTATTTTATAACATTCTTTACCTATTGGAGTGCCGAGTGTAGGGTTTTCTTCGAGTTCGGCAATTACTTTAAGCAAATCAGCTTTGAGAGATTTATGTTTTTTTGCAAGCCGTTTTAATTTTTTCTCAAACGGTTCGGTAGCAATAATATTAAAGCTCATTCAATAAGTCCTTAGCCGATTTTAGTTTTTTCTTTCCTTGTTCGTAAAGCTTCACATCATTGAAAGCATCTGCTAAATCAGAAACAAACTGACTTTTAGCTTCATCTTTTATCTCATTTACAACATTAATATAATCAAGACTTTTAACCAGTTCCATAAAAAATGGAATACGGTTTTCACGGATATCTAGTATAACCTTCATATTGTTATTTGTTTTGCAAAAGCTTGCTTAGTTTTGAAATTTTGAATGTTGGTATTGATTACATTGAATAAAATAGACTTTGTACCTAAATCCATTTTTTGAATATCTTTTATACGCTCTTCCGTTTCTTTATCAAGAACTGCATTTTTTCCTTCGCCAATTATAAAATCAATATTAACACCAAATGTTTTAGAAATTTTAGCCACCATATTAATTGAAGGTAAATTTTCGTTTCGCATGTGTTTTCCAATAATCTCACTTAAGGCCTCGATTTATTGAGCCAAGTCTCATTGCTACCAGTTTTTTTCCTTTCTAAGGGTGATTATTTTGTTTCCTATGTTTAACTTATTACTCTTATTAAACCAAAACTACAATGATATTACAAAAATATAGTAAACATTGCACTTAAAAAAGTAAGGTATTATTCGTTAGATTGAGAAATATTTCATCCTCACCGTGGTCTGTGGCACACAGAACACTCTTCCGCCGTGGTTCGCGTCCTCACGAACTAGCGGATCGTGCCTGACGTTTTCTTGGCCAGCCCGCTGAGGAGTTCTAGCAGTGTGCTTTTGCCGGAGCCGCTCGGCCCGACGATCAG
>JBDNDT010000296.1:0-4087 GCA_046718985.1 Cytophagales bacterium | reverse complement strand
TATGTTTAAAATGCCAGAATTCACCCATTGTTTTATTTACTTCAAAACCCAATTCTTTTCCTAATCCGGTTTCAGGGTTTAAGTTTTCATTGCCGCCATCTTTCCAGAATAAATCGTTGAAGGTTGGCATTCTGTAAGTTTTACTTATGTTGCCCTTTAAAAATATTCCCCTATAAACTTTCACATTCATTCCAAAACTTGGACTTAGTGGACTGATGAGTCTGTTATTTTGTTCAATTGCAGTGGAGGTTACAAAATCAATCCCTGAGGCAGGTTTGAAATGATAGCTCAAAAAAGTAGCCTTCCTAATTCTAGTGTTTGCGCCATTTCTATGATTCACATTTCTCCCAATGCTTTGTGACAAATGACCTGAGGCAATGATTATATGCGCATTTTTAATTTTTAATTTCCAATCATTTTCAACCAACCATTGGTTGAAATTAAATGGAGAATGTAAATTTTTAGGTAAATCTTCATAAACCAATTTTTCTTGAAGATGAGCAATTCTAACATCAGATTTTAAGTTTGAAAGAAACCTATGTTCAACACTCATAAGATTTCTTGAAAAGAAATCTTTTTGCTGAGCTGTGCTTAATAAATGTGATGGATTTGGCACGAGTCTCTCAGCATCTTGAACCCAAGAGTGTATAGAAATGGTGGTTTTGGGATTGAACTTATAAGTTAGGCCGGAATGTTGCCCCAACCATTCTATGCGACCATGCTTTTGTCTCAAAACCTGATCATTTTGTTGAGTTAATCTGTAGCGATAATTGTTGTTTCCCCATTGGGCATAAGGTGAGATGGTTAATTGAAAAGTTTGATTGCCTAATTTGTAATTAGCTTGAGTACTTTTTTGGTCAAAATCATAAGCTTGAAAAGAAAAATTGAGTTGGTTTATGCTGTCAAAATCAGGAATTGAGTTGATGAACAAAGTTCCGGCAATTGCTCCGCTACCCACCAAACCGGATGAGCCTCCTAATTGAAGTTCAATTTGGTGGTTGTCTAAATTACTGATCATTGATAAATCACCCATTCCATTGAATTGACTTTGAAGGTTGATTCCATTCCAAGCCACAGCAGTTTGCGATGTGCTTCCTCCCCTTACACTGATGCCTGATATGTTTCCTGAGCCATAAGACCTGATGTTTACACTAGGCATGTTAAACAAAGCTTTGTCTAATGGGGTGAAAAAGCCTTTTCTAAAAGCCAATGAGTCTTGTTCCAAAACCAAGAAACCTATTTGAGTACTTTTTTTTCTGTTATGGATGATGTTTATTGTTTCCAACTCATGTTGCCCTTGGGCAAATGAATCTAACAATCCTATCAGATAGAAAAGAATGATAAAACCCCGCAAAGATTGATTCATCAACAGCATTGCAAAAGAGTAAAAAAAAAACTCTTCGCACCTATGCAGATAAAAATTAAGGACAGTAAAATGACTTGACCCAACAATAAATCAATATCGAAAAATGACAAAGATGAATGTTGTGGTTTTTATCTTGATACGTCACTTAGCCTTTTCTCCGAAAGCTACGAAACCAAATGCAAAAGGCAGGTCTCCTGGCTAGCTCAAGTTTTGCGCCTTCCCATGAAGAATCACAGTGGCAATGAATGCAAAACAGTTCGTGAATGAGCACACAGTTGCGGGAACAGCTCAGGCATCACACCTGATTCCCTTTTAATCTTAATCGTTTTGTTTAACGAAAAAGAACCAATCGCAAGGCAAAGGTAGAACAAAAAGTATGAAAGAAACAAATGTTTGAGGAAATGATTAAAAATGGAATCCAACAATTATAAAAGTGGTTTAAATAAAAAAGAGCCTTGAAGGCTCTTCTTTAAGAATCTAAATGAAGAAAAACATACAAGAAAAATTCTTGAGTGTTTATCTCAGAGATTAATTATTGCTAGCAACCGGACCAGATTTCTCTGATTTTTGAGTAGGCTTAGCATTAAATTGTTGTTTGTAGTTAACAGGCATTGAAGGAACTTCAGCTTTGTTAACATTTTGGTTTTTGATTTCAAAATTAACAGACTGATTTTTGTAGTTGTCAATTTTGCTGTCTTTAGAAGCATATGCATTAGCTTCTGTGTTCTCCATGCCTGCTTCTTTAGCTACTTTAGCTTTGTTAGCATGCTTGTAGTTTCTAGTAGAATATGACTTATCATTCTTCCACTTTTGAGCGTTAGCTGAAATTGAAACAGCTGCAATTACTAATCCGATTAAAACTGATTTTTTCATGTGAGATGTTTTTGATTACATGCAAATTTACGAATAATTTTAAAAGTAGTTGTTGATAAAATCCATAATAAAAACTTATGAATATCATATCTAATTAAAAATCAATAATTTAGCAAAATAATTATGTAAAAAATAAATAAGTACATTTACTCAAATTGAATTTTTCCATATCATTGATTTTTTAAGCTGAAATGGCGAAAAATATCTTTTTTTGTAAAAAACAAGTTTAAAATTGAAGTCAAAAACATAACAAACGAAACGAAATATTCAAAGTAAGATCTCTTTACCAATCGGTTTTAGGATTTAATTTTTTTTCATCTTTTTTCTTGTCAAGCTGTGATTCCATGTGTTTTTTTAATTTTTCAACCTCGCTAAGAAGATTTTGTTCCGCTGAAATCTTGTGTCTTGACCACACTTTTTGCCAACCCGGAGCTTTTGTGTCCTCAAGTTTTTTAGTTTGACCGGTTGGATTGAATTTTTCGTAGCGGTCTAATTTATAGTAGTTAAAAATGAAGTTTTTAGCAACATATTTATACTTGCCGTTTTTGGTTTCAATAAATAAGTCATAAGTAATAAGGCCGTGTTTTTTTTGCAACACTCCTTTTCCTGTATAAACCCAAAAATTAAAGCTACCCTCGACTGATTTTTTCTCAAAATCAGAATTTTTGTGGTTCTTTCGTTCAAACAGGTAGTTTTCCGCTCGATTAAATAACATTAAATCTGAAAAAGTGGAATCAACTATCACAACTTCTTGAAAACAAAACTCTGAGGGATTGCAAAAAACTCCTTGCGCAAACGAAATATTAGTAAAAAGGGTAATTGCAATAATTATTTGATATGCTGATTGTATCATGACTAGAATTAAAGTTCAAAGTTAATTACCGTGGTTTCAAATTAAAAGCATAAAAGTGTTGAATAAAGTTTTAGTTCAGAGAAATCATAGATTAGCGTCAATGTTCTACATACAAGATTGAATTTTAAAACCAATTACAGCAGATTTGGTATTTGATGTTTCAAACAAGTTAATCGATGTTGTTTAGTTCAGAAAAAAAAAGTCCGCCTTGCAAGGCGGACCAAAAAGTGAAGGATGAATAAATAAGAATTAAAACATAAAAATAGCAGCCATTCCAAAGGTTGACTGTGTAGTTTTTGAAAACATACCCTTATCATCTTCATATTGTTGAACATCGTCACCATCAGCTTTTTTAGCAGCCATATCAAGTCTGAATTCTGGTTTTAAAATCAATTTACCACCATCTAAACTTATGTTTGGTGTCAAAGTGAATGATGTAACATCAGTTCCTACCGGATTAACCCCCACTCTTTTGTTAGTTAAGAAAATAGCTCCAGAGCTATTGTCAAATTTTTCAATTCTAGCACCAATTCCAAAAATGTCGTTGATTTTATAGTTTGAGTATAATGCAGCACCTCCCCAAGTTTTGGTTTTGTTAAGTTCACCATTTTCCTCATTTAACTGCTTTGTAACCATTCCGTAAGCAGCATTGACACCTATATAGAACTTATCAGTTATCTGATAGCCGGTGGTTAAATCAAAAAGATGTCTCATACTAAGTTCTTTTTTGTCAGTGTTATAATTGATAGCACCGTTTTTGAATCCATCTTCATGTCCTCCAATCCAATTTAAATAAATATTGAAGTTTTCGAAAGGTGAAATAAACACTTGAGCAACACCAGAACGGTATTTGTTATTGTCATAAATTGCATCCCAACCATTCACGATTCCACCAGATCGGAAGAGCACTCGCGTCGCTGCTGCCCAACGTCGCCAACTATCAGGTGGTGGTGAAGGAACTGCCCGACCAGATCATCTTTTTGCATCAGGTGCGG
>JBDNDT010000295.1:0-4093 GCA_046718985.1 Cytophagales bacterium | reverse complement strand
GTTCGGGAGAGACCAGTCTAATGCCAATAAAATGGATAATACGATTCCTGCTTTTGAGACTTTTAACAACATTTTGCAAAGAAATGGAGATACTTTGTCGTTACTCTTTTTTTGTTTGAAAACTCTTTTAGCAGTTGGTTTTCCCTTTCTTGTATGTGTTTCATTTACCCTTTGTTCGGGTTCTGTTTTGGTCTCAAAGTTTGATTTGTTTGATTTAGGTTCTTGATAAGCCGGATAGGTATAATGATAATTTATCTTTCCTGAGGTCAAAAACTGATAAGCTTCACTGATTTCTCGAAATCTTTCTTGTGCATCAGCAGAGGGGTTCAAATCAGGATGAAATCTCATGGCTAATTTTCTGTAAGCCTTTTTGATTTCATCTTGACTAGCTCCTGCTTTGACCCCTAAAATGCTATAATAATCTTTCAAGGTTTGACTTTTATATTTTATTTCAAAATTTAAGCATAAATCTTGAGTTTTCTACCCTAAACAGTCCGAAATTTTGAGTTTATCTCAATTTTTTACATTCCATTTGATTTCTTCTTCTCCACTAAGTTTAGCTTTATATCTGCTTAACACAAATAAGAAATCAGAAAGTCTGTTAAGATATTGAATGATTAAGGGATTTATTTCGTTTTTTAGAGAAGCTTCAACTACAGATCTTTCTGCTCTTCGACATACCGTTCTAGCTACATGGATAAGCCCTGTTTCAAAACTTTTTCCCGGCAAGATGAAATGGGTCATTTTTGGAAGTTCTGATTCCATTTTGTCTATCATCAATTCTAAATCAAGAGTTTTTGACTCATACAAAGGTGGTAGCTTATGTTTGAATTCAGGGCTGTCAGTGGCAAGGTGCGAACCAATGACAAAGAGATAATCTTGAATTGAGATAAGAAAATTTGACATTGAATCTTGGAATAACGAAGCCACCAAAGCCAAATTGGCGTTGAGTTCATCCACATCTCCGTATGCATTGACCAAAATGTTGCTTTTGTGCAATTCAGTACCTCCAAATGTTGAGGTCATTCCCAAGTCACCTCTTTTGGTGTAAATTTTCATGTTCTTTTGTCGTTATGATAAAAAAAAGAGCTTTCTATGAAGCTCTTAACATCCATTTCAAGAAAAGGTTAATAATCACCTAAGGTTTCTTCCAATTGCTCAAGGGCTTTTGCCAGTTGTTCATCGTTCGGTGCAACACCATGCCATTTATGGCTTCCCATCATGAAATCAACACCTGCACCCATGGCTGTTTTCATCAAAATAACTACAGGTTTTCCATTTTTGAGCATTGATATACTTTTGTCTAAACCATCGTGCAAGTCTTCATAATTGTTTCCGTCACAAACCACAACCGACCATCCAAATGATTCCCATTTCAATTTGAGATCACCTAAATTCATCACTTTTTCTAATGGACCGTCAATTTGCTGACCGTTATAGTCCACTATCCCAATCAAATTGTCAATTTTGTGGTGCGCTGCATACATGGCCGCTTCCCAAACCTGACCTTCTTGAAGTTCACCGTCACCCATCAAACAATAGACCAATTTATCATCATTGTTTAATTTTTTAGCTTGTGCAACACCTGCCGCAACTGATAAACCTTGTCCCAAAGAACCTGAAGCCATTCTGATGCCGGGTAAATGTTCTTTTGGGGTGGGATGTCCTTGCAATCTTGAATCAATTTTTCTGTGGGATGATAGTTCTTTAATATCAAAATATCCAAACCTGGCTAAAGTACTATACCATACTGCACAAATATGACCATTCGAAAGAAAAAACATATCTTCATTTTTGCCTTCCATATTGAATGCTTTGTCATGGGTCATATATTTGAAATATAAAGACACCAAAAGGTCAGTGCAACCTAAAGCCCCACCCGGGTGACCTCCTTTTGCTCCATGTACCATTCTGACAATATCTCTTCTCACTTGGCTGGCTATCTTCTTCAGTTCAGTGTTCTCAATCTTTTTGGATGTTGACATTTTTTTATATTTTTGGCAAAATTGATAAAAAAATCGAAATTCTTTGAATCCTTTATGGGATGTTGAGGATTTAATTTGAAATTGCCCTGAATGAAGAACAAAGAAAGGTTGATTGAAATCGCCGACAACATTTTGCACTTTCTGATTTTCGTCAACTTAGTAATCATTTGCTTAGAAACTTTTGATACACTAAGTTATTTATTGTGGTTTTTCGAATTGGCTGAGGATGTAACAGTTTTTGTTTTCACAGTTGAATATATAATTAGATGTTATTTGGCATATAAGCATGGAAGATTGTGGAAATATGTTTTTTCAGCATTAGGAATAATTGATTTGATTTCCATTTTGCCCTTTTACATTCCTTTTTCAGATCCCTTTGATACCAGATTCGTTAAACTTTTGAGGTTGTTTAGATTGTTTACTTTGTTTAAGCTTTACAGGTATTCAGATCATCTTAAAACAATTGTTGATGTTTTGAAGGCAAAAAGTTCAGACTTAATTGCTACTTTGTTTTCAATTTTTGTGGTCTTGATGTTTTGCTCTTATCTCATGTACTACATTGAACATGATGTTCAACCTGATAAATTTGCCAATATTTTTGATGCATTTTGGTGGGGAATTTCTACACTTGGAACAATCGGCTATGGTGATGTTTATCCGGTTACTATTGGTGGAAAGTTAATTGCTTCTTTCTTAGCTTTGTTGGGTGTAGGTCTAATTGCTATTCCTTCGGCTATTTTGAGTGCCGGGTTTGTTGAAGTTCAGAACAAAAAGAAACAAAATCACGAGAAAAAACAAGAAAATGAAAAATGAATTTTGATACATTCAATTAGAAAATTGTTTCTGATTTAAATTTAATTATGTTAATTTGCAAATGCGACAATACCTTAAAATCTTTCAAATGAAAAAAATTTGGCAATTGATTTTAGTCATGCTTGCAGTTGTTGTCCTAAACAATTGTAAGTTCAAAAACGAACCCAAAGAATTCACTACCAAAAGATGGACTCCAACATTAGCAGCTCCGTTGGCGGAGGTGAATCTAACTTTGCAGAATATGCTCAAAAGTCAAGATGTTCAGCCTTTCATAAAAGAAGATGGAAATGGTTTATTGACCTTGATTTACCAAGACACTATTTTCTCTGAAACTATTGAGAATTATGTTATTTTGCCTAATCAAACTTTCAATCAAGAATTCAAAATGCCGGATGCTAATATTCCTGCTTTTAATGTTCAGTTATCATTCAGAGATAGTGTGAAGGGTGTTGAAAGTTTTGACGCAGGTGCAGCCGATCGTTCACTTGATTTTATCAGTTTCAAAGGTGGGTTAATAAATATAAATTTAGTCTCTACTTACAATCAAAATCTAGATTTGGTGCTAACGTTGCCTCATTTGAAAAATAGGTTAAACAATCAACCTTTTGTAGAAACATTCACTTTAGGGCCTAATGGAACAGCGAATAGACCTGTTAATCTTCAAAATTATGATTTGGATTTGACAAGAAACAACACATTCCCCAAAGGCTTGGAGTATAAAATTGAATACACAATAAGAAAGATTTCTGGAAATAATGTGCCGGCAGGTGCAAAAATCAATACCAGCATTGCAATTTCATCGCCAAGATATTCATTTTTAAGAGGCTTTTTAGGAACATTTGATATCGCAGTGCCACCAAGTTTGGTTCAAGTGGATATTTTTAAAAATTCATACAATGCTGATTTGTTTTTAGAAGATCCTAGATTGAAACTTTATTTCGACAATTCAATAGGAGCTAGTTCATCAGTAAATATTCCAGCACTTGAAGTTAGGTTCAATGACGCCACAGTCCCTCCAAGAAGTATTACGAGAAACTCAAGCAGTTTCTTGGACACTACAATTTCAAGCCCAAGTCTTAGTCAAATTGGTCAAACTGCCATCACAGAGGTTCTGTATAACAAAAACAATAGTAATATCAGGAATTCATTCAACCCATCACCTTATACAGTGAGATACAGTGCTAATGTTAAAGTCAATCCCTCGGCAACAGCTGTTACCAACTTTGTTTCTGATCAAAGTAGAGTTAGGGTGAGAGCTGATGTAGAGTTGCCACTGGAAGGCAGAATAAACAATT
>JBDNDT010000294.1:0-4095 GCA_046718985.1 Cytophagales bacterium | reverse complement strand
AAGAACAGAAACAAGAAAACACAGCCTTTCCGTTCATTTTGGCAGGTGACCATTTAGGCATAGTCATCAATACTCTTAACGCTTCTTCACCTAAACCATATCCCGGGTCTTTTAGAATTTTAGGTTCCGTGATTGAACCATCTTTTTCCACCACAAATTGAAGGAAAACTTTACCTTCAATGCCCATTTTGGCTGCTTGTTGTGGATATTTGATGTTTTTGGCAAAGAAAGACTGATATCCACCCGGAAATTCAGGCTTTTCTTCAGCGTAAATCACCGGTTCTTCTTTGACTGCTACTTCAATGACTTTATTTTCTTTCGCAACAACAACTTCCTCAATGATATTTTCAATTCCCTTTTCACCCTCTTGATTGACCTTTGAGATAACTTTATCTTTCAAATCATCCATTTTCGGGGGATCTTCTTTCACCAATTCATCTGGTTTGATTTCAGGTACTTGAAACTTAACAGACGCAATCTTTGGTGGTGGTGGAACTGGAGGTGGCGGAGGAGGTGGGGGAGTGTTTGGGTCAAGAGGTGGTGGCTCAGCCAAAACCACTTCTTTCATTTCAAACTCTTCTTCAATCACTTCTTCTTTTTTAAACATTTCTGCAATCAAAGGTGCTGAAAGGCCTAATGAGAATATTGTAACAGAAATGATAAAGCCTGCAATAACATTCTTGGAATAAATTTTCCTTAACTCATAAGCTCCATATTCTTTGTTCCTATTTTGGAACACCATTTCGAGCCATGAGTCTTTTAAAATTGGATCAATCATAAAAAAAAATTTAGTATCCTGTTTTTGAATTTATCAAGGCTAAGTCAGCATCTGAAATGTCCACAATGGCATAAGTAGGGATGGCACAAATGGCCATTTCATCCAACATGTCCACCATGTGAACATATTTAGACTGATCCATTGCTTTAATCAATACGAACATATCTTTACCGATTTCTTTCTTTTTGCCTAGCAAAACTTTCCTGATTCCACTTTCTGAGTAGTCAGTTTTCACCAATTCCGGATCGTTCAACCCTTGGTACCAAAAAAGGTCATCATTCTTGCCAATCAAGATGGTCATGGCATTAGATTCTTTTACGGCCATTTTCTCTTCTTCCTTTTGTTCTTCAGATTTATCAGGCATGTTCACTTCCATAGCTTGAGGCTTGCTGAAAGTGGTGGTTAGCATGAAAAAAGTTATCAACAAGAAACCCAAATCAACCATTGGGGTCATGTCAACAAAAGGAGCGCCTTTTTTACCGGTGTTAATTTGTGCCATCTGATAATCTCAATGTAATTCGTTAACTTTTGGTTTTGCCTTCAAACCGGTCACCAAATTGAATCTGTTAATATTGTTTGGTGGAGATTGCAAGGTAGCTATCACTTTCTTTGCCACTTTATAATCTGTGTCCCTGTCAGCCTTTATAGCTATTTTAGGGGTTACACCTTGCATAGAATAAGCGGTTCTAGTACTTAGCAA
This sequence comes from Cytophagales bacterium, assembly GCA_046718985.1. GTDB lineage: Bacteria > Bacteroidota > Bacteroidia > Cytophagales > UBA9547 > JBDNDT01. The sequence continues at coordinate 2,617 of JBDNDT010000294.1, read as the reverse complement.
CCAATCTCTCAACTCATTGTTTGCAGAATCAACAGGAATTCCGTCTTGCTTAACATTCTTTCTTTGATTGTTATTAACAGACATCAAACTTGGGAGTTTTGACATTTGAACCCCAATTGAAGGTGCAAGAAAAAACTCGTTTTTTTGTTTGTCTGTGAACGTTACGCCATATTTTTGGGCCATAGATTCAAGAGCGGCTACTCTCACCGGTTGATCCATGCCCAAAAAAACAGCACCCGATTTATCAATATGAATCAAAATCATATTTGCTTCCGGCAATTTAATGTCAGAAACTGATTTGGGTGTGTCAACCACAACAGGTTCATCTGGTTTAAACTGGGTGGTCAAAATGAAAAAGGTTAACAACAAGAATGCTACATCGCACATTGCGGTCATATCTGTTGAAACCCCTCTTCTTTTTATTTTAACTTTCGACATGATGTTGAATTTTATTTCAGAAATCAATAAATTACTTAGTCATTGCATTGAATGTCTGCTTGATGCTCATTGCAGCTTCTTCAATTCTATATGACAAAGTGTCAATTTGATTAGTGAAATAATTGTAAGCGATGATTGCCAAAGCAGAAGTACCGATTCCGATAGCTGTGTTAATCAATGCTTCAGAGATACCTGTTGCAAGAGCAGCAGCATCAGGAGCACCGGCGTTTGACATCGCAGAGAATGCTTTAATCATACCCAACACTGTTCCCAACAAAGCTACTAAGGTTGCAACTGAACCTAAAGTTGCCAAAATAGGCAAATTTCTTTCCAAAATAGGCATTTCCAAAGCATTTGCTTCTTCTAACTCTTTTTCCAAAGCGGCCATTTTTTGCTCTTTGTCCAAAGTATAATCATTAGTAAGTTCTTTGTATTTATGCAACATTGCGCCGATCACATTTCCGATTGAACCTTTTTGGTTCTCGCACTCAGCGATTGCAGCGTCAATTTTATTTTCTTTTAACAATGACTTAACATCCATCACAAAAGCAACTGTGCTTCTTTTTCCGTTTGCTTTCAACATTGTAATTAATCTTTCAATGCTAAAAATGAAAGTAATTAATAAAAAACCCATCAAAAATGGAACAATTACTCCACCTTTGTAAATGATACCTAATGTGTTAATTGGATGGTCACCTTCAAAATTACTAGGATGTCCCATCACAAACAAAAATAGTGACCATGTGATCACAAATGATAGAAAGATTACTGCACCGGCAAAAATTGATGAAATGGCAGTGTTTTGTTTTTGGCTGTTATTAAGCTCTAAAGTTTCCATTTTTTAAAAAGTTTGAATACAGAATTAGAATTTCTTGCAATCTAACAAAATTTACTGCAACAAATGCAAGTATTGCAATGTTAAATAATTGTTAATACATTCATTTTTTTGTTGGTATTCTTCGAATCATTCATCAATTTACATTCAAAATCAAAAAGATGCTCTTCTTAATCTGTCATTAATGGCTAATCCTAAATCTTTGTTGGGTACATTTTCAACCACAATCGTTTGGTATTCACTTTTGTCAAGTGCTCTCAAAATTGAAAATAGTTTAGATGAAGCTTCTTTTAAATCACCATTTACACTAAGCACTTTATTCCTACATTTATCATCAATTTCTAATTCAGAATTGAAAGTAATGAACGCTGTGTCTAAAGGGTAAGTATTGGCAATTTCTGAATTGATTTTTTCCAATAGTATGGTTTTCTTTTTGGGTGCATAATGACTTTTTAACATTCCGGGTGCGCTGGGATTTTCCTCGTTTTCTGTGACGACCTTTACTTTTTCGTTCAAAACACTTTCAATTTCCTCAATGGTGAGACCTCCCAAACGATAAATCACAGGTTTTTCATCTTCGAAAGCAAGAATTGTTGATTCAATTCCAACAGAGCATTCGCCTCCTTCTAAAATATATTCTACCTCGTTACCTAGTTGTTCTAAAACATGGTCTGCAGTCGTGGGACTTATGTAACCGAAAGGATTTGCACTTGGTGCGGCCAAAGGCAAACCGCAAATTTTCAACAACTTTAAAGTCATTTCATGGTTTGGGATTCTCACACCTACGGTTTCTTTTCCTGATGTAACTAAATCAGGAATTTTATCATTTTTTGTTAAAACCAAAGTTAAGGGACCTGGCCAAAATGCCTTTGCTAATTTGATAGCTTTTTCCGGAAAATGTTTAACAATTACATTTTGTACAATTTCTAATGAGTGTGTATGCACTATCAAAGGATCAAAGTGCGGTCTTTTTTTTGCTTCAAAAATGCTTGCAACTGCAATGGGGTCAAATGCATTTGCAGCGAGTCCATAAACAGTTTCTGTAGGAATGGCTACCAGTTTTCCTTGTTTAAGAAATGTTGCTGCTTTTTCAATATCTGAACCGATTTTGTGTATTGTCATTTTTGTTCAACAAATTAAAATCATAATACACCTTTTGTGGTGGGTAATGACCTGTTTTTGGGGTCTCTCCTCACCGCCATTTTGATTGCTTTTGCAAAAGCTTTAAAAATTGCTTCAATTTTATGGTGTTCATTATTACCTTCTACCTTGATGTTTAAATTGCTTTTTGAAGAGTCAGAAAATGACTTAAAAAAATGGTAGAACATTTCTGTGGGCATGTCA
>JBDNDT010000293.1:0-4096 GCA_046718985.1 Cytophagales bacterium | reverse complement strand
ATTGTCAAAGTGAATGGTGATGCACAAAATAACACAAGCCTTGACAGCAACGAAGTTCCTTTTTGATAAATTCCTGAATGTTTATCCTTGATTTAAGTGAAAATAATATCCCATTATATGCTTCAGACTTTGATTAATATGTATCTAAAGTTTATAATGGGTAGGTTCAATTTGTAGTGTATTTAATATTTTCTTACCAATATTTTATAATGCTGATTAGTCTTTTTGATGGTCAATTGATTTCCTAAAATCCACTGATTATCCTTTTTAATGGTTTCAAAATTCCACCTTTTTTTCGTGCAAAAAGATTTTAAGTCCGGAATTGATTTGGTTATCTCAATTGTGTCGTAGGCAAAAACTAATTTTTTTGGGAAAGGCTGACCATAAAAAGGTGCATTTTCCATAAACTCTTTGTAAGCCAAAGCCCTGGTTATGTAATTTCTTGTTTCTTTGTTAAGCACCAATTCATGGATTTCTTTGGTTTTTTGCATTCTCTGTGACTTATAAAGTGCAACACTACCCATGTTGTAGGCAACAGCCGCCTCAGACCAACTGCCAAAAAAGTCTCTGTCTTTTTTCAAGAGTTTACATGCAGCAATAGTTGATTTTTCAATGTTATACCTTTCATCAACTTCATTATTCACTTCAAGCCCCTGTTCAATGGCTGTTTGTTTCATCATTTGCCAAAGACCTCCGGCTTTTTGAGAAGACACAGAGCTGTTATCTAAAGCACTTTCACAAACCGCTATGTATTTCATGTCAGAGGGAACACCGTTTTCATGTAATATTTTTTCTATTGCAGGAAAAAGTTTGTAGCTTTCTTTTAATAAATAATGTGAATGCCATCCTGTTTGAGCAACATGTTTCAATTGGGTTCTAAATGATTTTCTTACCTCAGGTAAATAAAACGGTAGGGTTTCATTTGCAAAGGTATAGCGATTGAGTTTTTTAACTTTTTCATCAATGGTAGATTCTAAAATCTTGTTGGATTTGATGTCTAAACTGTTTTTGTATTCTGCCACTGAAACCAGAGCGAACAAAAGCAGGAATAAAACAGGAAATTGCATTAATTTGATTTTCATAAATTATAAAGAGACGTTGATTGAAATTAGAAATTAGGTTTTAGCATGTATTTTTCATAAAAAGACTCAATGATTTGTGTAGCCTCTTCTGAGCTGTCAACAACATGAAGCAGAAGCTGGTCTTTCGAATCTATATATTGGTTTTTACTTAATATCTGTTCTTCTATCCAATGGATAAGTCCTGACCAGAATTCTTTCCCCACTAACACAATAGGAAATTTTCCAATCCTATCTGTTTGAATGAGTGTGAGTGCTTCGAAAAGCTCATCTAGAGTGCCAAATCCTCCCGGAAACACAACAAAGCCTTGTGAGTATTTGATAAACATGAGCTTTCTCACGAAAAAGAAATCAAAACCAATCAACTTATCAGGGTCAATATAGATATTGTCTTTGCTTTCTTTACTAATTTGAATTCTTAAACCAACTGATTTGCCGTTTTTAGAATGAGCGCCTTTGTTGGCAGCTTCCATGATTCCAAGACCTCCACCGGTAATCACACCATAGCCTTTTGAAACCAACATTGTTGCTGTTTCTTCGGCTAGTTGATAATAAACCGATTCTTGAGATGTTCTTGAAGATCCGAAAATGGAAACACAGGGACCAATTTTCGTTAGTTTTTCAAAACCTTGAACAATTTCAGACATTATTTTGAAAACTACCCAAGAGTCTTCACTCTTGATTTCATTCCAACTTTTTCCCTTAAATGCTTGTCTGATTTTGTTCTCAGCTTGACTGTCTAGTAAGTTTTGTGATGTCAAACTTCACATAAGATGGTGATGACGCAAAATTAAAACCAAAAAAATTAAAAAAAAACACTTTGGACAAGACAAGTAAATAGATATTGTTTTTGTTCAATTCAAGCTAAAGTTAATTTTTGGGTATATAGAATCAAATTGTACAAATATTACTCAGTTTTGAAGAAAAGTTTTTTTGGTTAAAATGAGAAAAATCAAACAAGAAAATAAGTAAGAAACAAGGTGAAATTCTTGAATCTTCAATAAACCAACTAACAAAAACAACAAAAACAGGACAAATAATATCCAATAAACTAACTTTTGGAATTTGAATGGAGTTTTGAATATAAAAATCAACAACAATGGAGAAGCCCATAAAGTGTTGAAATTGAGTTTAGTAGCTTGGTGTTCTGTCCCAAACCAAAGAAACAATAAAAGCAAACCTGTCAATCCAAAAACTGTCAATATGAAATATTCAATTAAGACGACAATTTTTTTATTGTTATTGATTTTCCAAAAATATATATAAGCAATCCAAATGATTGTCACCAAAACAAATGGAGTGAACAAAATTCTTGGTAATTCGGTTGTTTCAGTGGGTTTATAAACAACATAAGATTGAAGCACCAAATTCTTCCCTTTTATTTGAGCTCTTTCAAAGGCTGAAAACAATTTATCAGGTAAAAAAAGTTGTTCTCTTTCTGTTGCTATTCTGTCAGTGACAGAACCTAAAGATAAGTAAAAACCAAACTTTGTCCATGGCATTTTTTTCACACCAGGGTTCAACATTTGTCTCAAGGTTTCTTTTTTATCTTGTTCTGAGGGTTGCCAAATCTCTTTACTATCAAGAGTGTTTTCCAACAAATCTCTGAGTCTGGTTGAACAATTGTCAAAAAAGAAATCATAAGCATAATACCGGTTCTCTTCTTTCATGTTCAAAACAAGTGAAGTATAAAGCTTTTCTGCTTGAAGAGAATCTAAATTTAAAAGTTGTGCTTTTACTTCTCTGTTTTCATATACATAAGAGTGCACAAAAGTTTTTAAACTTGAGTAATCAAGAGCATAAGGAAGTTTTCCTTTGGTAAACTTGACATAGAAACCTTCTGTTTCAAAGTCAAAAGTGCCGAAATTATATACTTCATCAATATTTGAAAGGCTGTCTAAGACCCAAATTGCAGAATGTCCAAAAGTTGAGTAAAGTTCAGTTCCGGGACCACAAGTGATTAAATACACAGTTTTTTTTGCGTAACAAAAATGGCTAAGCCAAAAGATAAGGGCTATAAACTTGAACAACTTCATGAGTAAAAAATCATTTTATTTGTGAGTCTAAAAAATATTGATTTTCAAAAAGATTGGGTTTTCGATGTTTAAAATGCCAACATTTTCACTGCGGTCACCGCAGCTTCAACACCTTTGTTGCCATGTTTTCCCCCTGCTCTGTCTTTTGCTTGTTCTAAATTGTCTGTAGTGAGCACACCAAAAACTATAGGTTTTTTTGTTTTTAAGTTGACTTCCACAATTCCATTTGCAGTAGCTTGTGAAATGAAATCAAAATGTTTGGTTTCACCTTGAATCACACATCCGATGCAGATAACGGCATCTACTTTTTTCTTTTCAGCCATCAAAAGAGCTCCCAATGGAAGTTCAAAACTTCCTGGAACATCTTTTCTGATGATATTTTCTTTTTTTGCACCAAATGAAATCAAAGTTTCAAATGCTCCCGAAAACAAGGCCTCGGTGATTTCAAAATTCCATTCAGATACAACAATTGCTATAACTTTGTTAGAAATATCAATTAAGTTTTTTTGAGAAAACTCATTCAGGTTTTTATTTGAACTACTCATTTATTATTCAACAATGAATCTAAAGACTTTCCGCTTTTTCCGGCTTCTGTTATTAATTTAACGACTTCATTAACCATTATATTGGCATTTGCTTGTCCTAATTTTGAACTTATGCTAGTCATTACAGAACTATTCAGAGAACTGGTTAATGATTTAGTGTCAATAGTTGATGCCAATGCAGGATTGGTTAGTGATGCTATGGCATTTGCAGGTAGTAATTTGCTGATTGACGCTCCAATTGTGTCAACAAGAGGTGATATAATAGCTGCCTCCATTGTTTCTCCAATGATAGGTATATCAATCTTAGCATTTAATAAACTGACTAATTTTGTTTTTTGTGTTGCTGAAAACATAATATTTTTTGGTTATTGTGTGTTGAAAAAAAAAGCCCTCTTTGAGTGAGGGCTTAAATAATTAAAGGTCTGAAGAAAGTTTT
>JBDNDT010000292.1:0-4099 GCA_046718985.1 Cytophagales bacterium | reverse complement strand
ACCACCATCCCCTCAAAAAAGAGAAACAGGCCATCAACAGCGCCAAGCAAAAGACCAAAAGAACTGCGAACAGATAATGCGGAAGCGTCTCAAAATCAGGTAAAATTTTAACCCATTGCTCATTCAGGTAAAACATTTTCGCATCCAAAGGCATTTTCAAAAAACCAAAGTCAATCTGCTCAACTGAAACTTTGACTTCATCAACCACGCTTTTTGCAGACCAAGGATAAGCTGCTTCAAAACCAACATAAAAAAAATAAACACCTAAAAGAAAAGCTGATAACCAAAGCGACAACAGCCCAAAAAACACTATTCTTGAAGGAAAGCTCCAGCTTTTCCAAAAATCGAAACCTATCATTGAAACATCAAAAAAACCAAGGCGCAAGTTATACATTTAAACCCATTTAATGTTTGAAATAAAATTTACTTGAGTTAAAATCAGGTGAAACATCGTTATTTGGGAGATTTGATGAAATCAATTTAAAAATTGTTTTGGGCAAACCGCCTGAGGGCGGCCGGGCATTTCGGGCTCGCTCTTTTTTGTTCCGCTACGCTACTCAAAAAAGGAGCTCAAACAACCCTTCATTCCCTTTTGCGAGGCGTATAATAGCAAATTTGAAATGCCATAAACTTCAAGAAATTCTCTTAATTTTATTCTATTAGAATCCGATAAAAATCAACTAAGCCTTACAAAATAAAAAACCACTTTTCAGCAAATTAGATTATTTAATCTTGCTTCATATCCCCCATTCCTAAACATGCCGAATAGAAGAGATTTGATTCTTATAAAGCATAGTTTCAAAGGAATATCCGGATATATTTTGCTATTTTTGTAACTGATTTATTACAATTTTCTTCATAATTGTGAGCATGAAATAAGCATCCGCTTGAATAGAAAAAAAATCTACTTTCAATGGAGAAAATAATAAAGCAAATTTCAACAATAAAGCCGACCCTTCAGCAAAACCAAAAGAGCCATTTTTTGCCATCGCACCGACAAGAATGATAACTTTACAAATTGATTGTAATTGAGTTTACCGAAATTAAAACAGACATAAATAATGTTCGAACAGACTTTTAAAAATATTGACGATATACTTCACAAAGACGCAGGTTGCGGCAGTGAATTGGACTATGTGGAGCAAACCTCTTGGATTTTGTTCCTCAAATATTTGGACGACTTAGAGAAAGACCGAGCCACAGCAGCCGAACTGACAGGCAAAACCTATACGCCTATCATTGACGAAGAATACCGCTGGGGCGTGTGGGCTATGCCCAAAAAGAAAAAAGCGGCCAGTGAGCTTGTCGAACTGGACCACCACAAAGCCCTGACAGGAGACGACCTCACCGACTTTGTAAACAACAAACTCTTTCCTTACCTCAAAAAGTTTAAGACGAGTGCCGAGAGTGCCGACACTATTGAATACAAGATTGGCGAGATTTTCAGCGAACTGAAAAACCGCATACAAAGCGGCTACAATTTGCGTGAAGTAATTAACCGCATTGATGAGTTGCGTTTTCGCACCCACGCAGAGAAACACGAAATGAGCCACCTGTATGAAGACAAAATAAAAAATATGGGCAATGCAGGGCGAAACGGTGGCGAATACTACACGCCCCGTCCGCTCATTACAACCATTGTAAAAGTAGTTGCCCCAAAAATTGGCGACAAAATTTATGACGGTGCTTGTGGCTCTGCGGGTTTCCTCTGTGAAGCCTTTGCCTATTTGAAAAACAGCAAATCACTTTCTACCAAAGAAACCGAGATACTGCAAAAACGCACCTTTTACGGCAAAGAGAAAAAATCATTGGCGTATATCATTGGTATAATGAATATGATTTTACACGGTGTGGAAGCTCCCAACATTATACACACCAACACGCTTGCCGAAAACCTTGCCGACATACAGGAAAAAGACCGCTATGATGTAGTGCTTGCCAATCCGCCTTTTGGTGGAAAGGAACGTGCCGAAGTGCAACAAAACTTCCCGATTAAAACAGGCGAAACCGCTTCGCTCTTTTTGCAGCACTTTATTAAAATTTTGAAAGCAGGCGGCAAGGCAGGTGTGGTAATTAAAAACACCTTTTTGAGCAATACCGACAATGCCACAGTTGCCATACGCAAAACCTTGCTGGAAAACTGTAACCTGCATACCGTGTTGGATTTGCCCGGTGGCACCTTTACCGGTGCAGGGGTAAAAACCGTTGTTTTGTTTTTTGAAAAAGGAAAAGCCACGCAAAAGGTTTGGTTTTACCAGTTGAACCTCGACCGCAACTTGGGCAAGACTAACCCACTCAACGAAAACGACTTGGCAGAATTTTTAGAATTGTATGAACAAAGAAGAAATGCAGCCGAAGGACCCGAAACAGTAAACAGCTGGAATATTGACGGGCGAAAGGTGGCTGAGCTTGCCGACGCCGATTTGAGCGTAAAGAACCCGAACAAAAAAGAAGTGGTTCGACATCGCTCACCACACGAGATTTTGGAAGAAATGAAAGCATTGGACGAAGAGAGTGCAGAGATTTTACAATCAATAGCCGATTTGATATGATGGGAAATCAACAATTAAACCCGAAGGGTTGCTATGATTATAGCCCCAAAATTAAAACCGAAAAGCAATCCCGAAGGGATGATATTTCCCTTTTACCCCTTCGGGGTTTTGGAGCATCGGGCGCATTCTTTTTCTATAATCTTTTCATCCCTTCGGGATTTAAAATGCAATGGATATGAAGCAAGGTTGGGAAATAAAGAGATTAGGGGATGTGTGCGAAACAGGTGCAGGTGGAACTCCTTTAAAAACGCACAAAGATTATTATGAAGGCGGAACAATTCCGTGGCTTTTAAGTGGTGAAGTAAGTCAAGGTGAAATTTTTGAAGCAAAGAATTTCATCACCGAAAAGGGATTGAAAAATTCTTCTGCAAAATTGTTTCCACCGAATACAGTTTTAGTTGCAATGTATGGAGCAACAGCAGGGCAAGTTGGAATTTTAAGATTTGAAGCAGCAACAAACCAAGCCGTTTGTGGGATTTTGCCAAACGACAAAATAATTCCAGAGTATCTTTTCTATTGTTTTTTGGAAAAGAAAGAAGAATTGATAGCACAAGCAGTTGGTGGAGCACAACCGAATATTTCACAAATTAAAATCAAGAATACCAAAATCCCCCTTCCCCCTCTCTCTGAACAACAACGCATAGTTTCCATATTAGATGAAGCCTTTGCCGCAATAGCCAAGGCAAAAGCCAATGCCGAGCGGTGCCTGAGCCTGTCGAAGGCACTTTTTGAAAGCTATTTGCAGGGGGTGTTTGAGAAAAAGGGAGAAGGGTGGGAAGAGAAAACAATCGGTGAAATTGGAAATCCCAAAATGTGCAAGAGAATTTTCAAGGAGCAAACAACAACCGTTGGGGATATTCCATTTTATAAAATTGGCACTTTCGGAAAAGAGCCAGATGCATACATTTCAAAAGAAATTTATGATGAATTCCGAGCAAAATATTCATTCCCCAAAAAAGGTGATGTATTGATTTCTGCATCAGGAACAATCGGCAGACGTGTAAGATATGACGGAGAACCAGCATACTTCCAAGATTCAAATATTGTGTGGATTGAAAATGACGAAAAGCAAGTATCAAATGACTTTCTATTTGAATTTTACGGAGCTTGTAATTGGGGGTCAACTAAAGGAGCAACGATTTCAAGATTGTATAATGACAATTTGAAAAGTATTAAAATCAGTTTTCCAAAATCACATAAAGTACAACAAACCATTGTTCAGCAGTTAAATGTTTTGCGAGCCGAAACACAAAAGTTGGAAGCGGTGTATCAAAAGAAAATCGCTGATTTGGAAGAACTGAAAAAATCCATCCTGCAAAAGGCGTTTGCTGGGGAATTGCCTGGTGGTGCGGACACTGAGCGAAGCCGAAGTGCCGAACCAAAAACTGAAAAATCCCGAAGGGATGACAAGATTATAGAAAAAATGACAACCGAATAAAAATCCCGAAGGGATGACAAGATTATAGAAAAAATGACAACCGAATAAAAATCCCGAAGGGATGACAAGATTATAGAAAAAATGACAACCGAATAAAAAATCCCGAAGG
>JBDNDT010000291.1:0-4144 GCA_046718985.1 Cytophagales bacterium | reverse complement strand
GGAGAAGAAAAATTGTTTGAACTCAATGCGGCCTTTTCACAAAACATCTTTGCGGAAGAAAAATGGCATTCTTTGGAATATTTTGATTTTATGATAAGTGAAAGAAACGGAAAAAACTTTCTTCATATTTTGCCCACCAAAACCGGAAAAGTCAAAATCCAGCCATTAATTAAAACTTTGAAACCGAGAAATGAAAACAATAAACTTGTTTATGAAGCGATATTTAGACCGTTCCAGCTTTTTTTCAAAGAAGCCCGACTGCCTTACCTTTCCATCAACGTGAAAGATATCAGCTTCGATGAATCAAGTCGAACAAAAGGAATGGAAGTGATGATTGATCATCACCCCGGTTTGTTGATGCACAAAACTTACAGAATAGAAAAACAAGAAGAACCAGGAGGCCATCTCATTGCCGAACTTTATACAAGAAACAAGCTTAGCAACGGAAAAGTAGTGGGCATGTTAAGAACTTACAATCTGCACCGTACCCAATTCGGAAACCTTTATGTCAAAGACGGAGACAATCTTCGTTATCTCACCAATTTCAACATCACTCCTCCCACTCAAATCAATGACATTTTCATCAAAAGACCAGGTGGCGATTGGGAAAAATCAAATATTGTCTTTCCTGGCGAAACCATTGAAGTCAAATTCACCGGTGAAGCCCTCAACAAAGCCAACATATTTTTGAAAGACGTGGTCTTTCAACCAAAAGACACCACCTTGAGAGATGAATCAAATACTTATTTTTCAGTTTCAGTGCCTATGAACATCGCCACAAGGAATATTGAAATTTATAACTTTTCACAACTCACTAACAAAACATTGAGGGTCAGAGAGTTTTTAGAACCCAGAGATTTTGACTTCATCACCATTGATTATGGAAAAGGAGACCTTTTGGTCTCATCTGTTGACAAGCCGGTTATGTATGACCATGTCATCAGAGATGTCACCATCAAGTTCAAACCTAATATTATTGACAAAGGAAAACTCCATGGAGAACAAATTATTAACATCAAATATAAAATCACCACACTCACCAATCAGTTGGTAGATCAAGGAGAAATCACTGGATTAGTCATTTGTCCTGATGAATCTTCCCCAAGAGGAATTTATTACGATAGAAGAAAGTGCAATATGTCAGAAATTCACCTAAATAACTTTCTCAGAACCAAGACTTATGACATGAGAGATTGGTCAAGGCTCGAGATTGAAGTGGAACATGCTAAAGAACAATATCAAACAAAACCTTTTAAACAAAAAATAGAAATCATATTGCAAAGACACACCGAATTCGATATTGATGTTTCATTTCCTGCCGGCTTGCTCATTCAAAAAGCCAACTCAAATGGTTTTGGTTCTTTCGGAGGAATAAGCATGGCTGCAATTGCGCAATTGAGTTTCTTCCATCCTGAAAAAATTGCCCGTTACAGGCCTTATAAATTAGGACTCGGCTTTTTAGCCATCAATGCTTTCAACTTTAACAATTCTCCAAACATTTCCAGAGATGTTGGTGCCGTGGCTTTGCTTAGCCTTTTTCCACTAGGTTCACGCGGAAAACTTACCTTTCCATTATACATGGGCGGAGGATACTTCCTCTCTGAAAAACAATGGTTTACTCTTCTGGGGCCGGGGATTAGGGTTAGTTTCTAATCAACTTAAATAAATAGCCAAGTGAGCTTGAACAAAGAAAAAAAATCGTAAAACCACAAATTCTGTTTTCTGAATCACAAAAAATCATCAAGAAAATTGAAACCTTGAAAGGCATCAAACTGCTCTGTTATTGGAATTCAGTGAATGGATCGATTTGCCAAAACGATGTGAGTGTTTTTTATGAAATCATCAAAAATATGGAGCATCAAGAGAAACTTTTTCTCTTCATCAAATCTGACGGTGGCGACGGAAAAGCCTCTTTGAGAATCGTGAATTTGCTCAGAGAATATTCTAAAAAACTCAATATTCTCATCATCGGTGAATGCGCATCAGCTGCCACACTTTTGGCATTGGGAGCAAATGAAATCCAAATGGGACCACTGGCATTTTTGTCAGCCGTCGACACCTCACTCACCCATGATCTCTCACCGATTGATCGAAACAACTCATTGGTTAGCGTTAGCCAAGATGAACTTACTAGAGTGCTGAAACTCTGGAAAGAATCAAATCAAAACGAAAATCCATTCACCAGTCTTTATCAGCATATACATCCATTGGTTTTTGGAGCCTTAGACAGGGCTAGTACCTTGTCAATAAAACTCTGTTCTGACATTCTGTCATATCACATGACAGACAAAGAAAAAGCAGAAATCATCAGCAAAAAATTGAATTCTGATTATCCCTCACACAGCTACCCTATACTTTTGAAAGAAGCAAAAGAAATCGGACTCAATGTGAAACCCATTGACAAAGAACTCAATGACTTGATCTTTGAGCTCAACAACACTTATTCCAAGATGGCGCAAAAGGCACTCACCGATTATGATGAAAACAATTACCACGACAGCGAAATCAGAAATATCATCGAAGCTAGTGGAACTCAAATCTATTATCAAGTTGACAAAGATTGGCATTATCGCCAAGATGAAAGAAGATACATCCCTATGAATGACAAAAGCTCATGGTACATGGCAAAAGGAGAAGCCCAAAAATTCACCAATGAAGTGTTTGAAATTAGATAATCGTCAAAGCATTTAAAACCAAAGAGAGTATTTGATTTTTTAGGGCGTGCCCCTATCGGGTCGGGCTGTGCGCCACTCGCTGTCGCTCGGTGCTTCGCTAAAGCTTCGCACTGGCACTTTCGTGCCATGGCTTCCATCCCTCACGCTGATGTCATGGTAGTTTTTTGTTTTTTTTAAATGATATAATTTTTTTAAACCCGAATTATGAATTAGAGTTTGCAGAAAACTGTCAATGACATAATTATCAAAACTCAAGTTCGAATGGTTTGAACCCTTTTGGTGAGAAAATTTCCAATGCCTTTCATTAGAAAAATCTAGATATTAAATCTACTAAACAATAGTTAAAATACTTTCTCATAATTCGGGATAAATATACAATTTGATTATGCAAAGAATTGAATTTAAGTTACCAGTGCAAAAGAAGCAATTAACACTTTTTTGATAATTGTTGCCCTCAAAAAAAAAGAATAAATTTGATAATAAATAATGGAGTTTATAATAGAAAAGCATATGTATAAAACTACATTCAAAATATCAAAAATGGATTGTGCATCCGAAGAACATATTATTAGAATGACACTTGCAGAACTGCCTCAAATAAAGTCTCTTGAGTTTGATATTCCAGATAGAAAATTAACAGTTTTTCATGATGATGATAACGAATCAATTTTGAAACGTCTAAAAAATTTAAATTTTGAAACTTCACTCATTGAGTGTATTGCAGTAAATCCTTCAATAATAACGAATGATAATACCCAAAAAGAAAGAAAATTACTTTGGATGGTTTTGATCATTAACTTTTTCCTTTTCGCTCTAGAACTTACAACAGGTTTTTTTGCTAACTCACTAGGTCTGCTGGCCGATAGTTTAGATATGCTTGCTGATAGCATTGTTTATGCACTAGCACTCCTTGCCGTTGGCAGAACAATTGCAAGAAAGAAAAAAGTAGCAAAATTTGCCGGCTATTTCCAATTAATACTTGTCGTATTGGGCTTTACTGAAGTGGTTAGGAGGTTTTTAGGGTTTGAAGAAATCCCCGATTTTGAAACAATGATTTTTGTTTCAATTTTAGCTTTGATAGGAAATGCATATTGTATGTATTTGTTGCAAAAAAATAAAAGTAAAGAAGCACATATTCAGGCAAGTATGATTTTTACTTCAAATGACATAATAGTCAATATCGGGGTTATTTTGGCAGGTTTGCTTGTTTTCATAACAAAGTCAAAATATCCCGATTTTTTCATAGGTATAATTGTTTTTTTTATAGTTGGAAAAGGAGCTTTTAATATCTTAAAACTATCAAAATGAAATTAATAGAAATCAGAAGATTCTATTAATTATCTATAAAAAACGATTTTGCAACCTTTTGTATACTTGGGCTATATCTCGGAAGTATTTTAAAAAAAAAATCATGAAATGATAGAAGTGACTAAAACATTTAAAATTATAAGCCCAAACTTCTACAAATC
>JBDNDT010000290.1:0-4148 GCA_046718985.1 Cytophagales bacterium | reverse complement strand
AAAGCTTAACGTGCATTATCATTTAAAAGGGAATGATGGACAAGGTTTTTCAAGAAATTATGGGATGAAATTCGCCAAAGGGGACTATTTTGTTATTCTGGATTCTGATGTTCTTTTAGATCAAGATTTCTTGGAGAAAATCCATCAACATTTGCAAAACGAGTGGTTAGATTGTTATGGTGGCCCGGATAGGCTTCATCCCAAAGCAACTGACATACAAAAGGCAGTAGATTTTTGCATGACCTCATTGCTCACCACCGGAGGAATTCGTGGAGGAAAAAAAAGAGTAGGGAAGTTTTACCCCAGAAGCTTCAATATGGGTTTTTCACGCGAAGTATATGAAAAAACAAATGGGTATAAATTACCATTCTTTGGCGAAGACATGGAGTTTAGTTCAAGAGTGATGGCTTTGGGGTTCAAAACGGGACTCATACCCGATGCACATGTATATCATAAGAGAAAAGAAAAATTAAGCTTATTTTTTAAGCAAATGCACTTTTTTGGAAGAGCAAGAATCAACACATTTCTGCTCTTTCCTGATTCATTGAAGTTGACACATTTCTTTCCTTTGGCATTTTGTATTGGGTTTTTAATATCATTTTTGTTTTTGCTTGCAGGATTTCCTTTTTTGATGTTGATTTTCAGCATTTATTTTATTTTATTGTTTTTAAGTGCTTTTTTAACCCACAAAAACTTGAAAGTTAGTCTTTTGGTGCTATTTGCCATTTTCTTTCAAATGACAGGCTATGCCTTAGGCTTTTGCCAAGAATTTTGGAAAAGAATGGTGTTGAAGAAAAATCCTTATATCCAAAACCAATAACTTTAACAGCCATGAAAACACTCATTATCAGCATCGGAAAAACGGAGCCGGCATATTTAAATGAGGGCTTTGCTGTTTATGAGAAGCGATTGAAACACTATCTGAATCTAGAAGTGAAATGGTTGACAGACAAAAAAATAGCGGACAGAACACTTCAAGTGAATGCACAAAATGAACTGATTTTGAATGAAATTGAAGATGCTGATTGGTTGGTGCTATTAGATGAAAACGGCAAAAGTTATACATCAGTTTCTTTTGCCACGCAAATTCAACAATGGATGAACATGGGAAAAAAAAGACTGGTTTTTGTGATTGGTGGGGCTTATGGCTTCAATGATTCACTCAGGAAAAGAGCTAATGCAACACTTTCTCTTTCAGGAATGACATTTTCACACCAAATGGTGAGGTTGTTTATGATTGAGCAGCTTTATCGTGCAATGACCATTTTAAAAGGCGAGAATTATCATCATGAATAAGGTGAGTTGATGAAAATTGTCTTAAATTTGCATTAGCTAATGGAAAATTTTTTATCAGGTTATCAAATTAAATGAACAAAAGTGCTGAAAATGAGAGTTGGGATTTGGTGATTGAACCCAAAGTTAAACTCTTAGACTTCAATCTGAAAGAAGTTTGGAAATATAGAGATTTGTTGATGCTCTTTGTAAAGAGAGACTTAGTGACGGTTTATCAGCAGACAATATTAGGACCATTGTGGTTTTTTTTGCAACCTATTCTCACTTCGTTCACTTACTTTATAGTCTTTGGCAAAATCGCAAACATAGGCACAGGTGAAGTTCCGCAGATGTTGTTTTACCTTTCAGGAATAACCATTTGGAATTATTTCACCACCTGCTTGAATGGTGCATCGTCAACATTTTCAACCAATGCAAACATTTTTGGAAAGGTTTATTTTCCCAGAATTGTTACCCCATTATCTGCATTGCTTTCAAACATTGTGAAATTTTTTATTCAGCTTTTGCCATTAATCATTTTGTATGTGAGTTTTGTATTAAAGGGAGCTGATGTGAGACCAAGTTGGGAAATGATTCTTTTACCCCTAATGTTATTTTATGCCGGTTTTATGGGAATGTCAATTGGTTTAGTGGTTTCATCATTAACCACAAAGTATCGAGATTTTTCATTTGTGATGACCATTGTTGTTCAAAGTTTGATGTATCTATCAACTGTTATTTACCCAATAGAAAAGGTGAATAACCCCATTTTGAAAAAAATTATTCAACTCAACCCGATGACATGGGTGATAGATTCCTTTAGGGTTGCGTGTTTCGGACACAGCCAAATTGATTGGTATGGTATGTTTATCTCAGGAATAGTTACTATTGTTTTATTCTTTTTCGGTTTGATTATGTTTAACAAAACCGAAAAAACATTTATAGACACTGTTTAATGAATAAAAATATTGCCATAAAAGTGGAAGACG
This sequence comes from Cytophagales bacterium, assembly GCA_046718985.1. Taxonomy (GTDB): domain Bacteria; phylum Bacteroidota; class Bacteroidia; order Cytophagales; family UBA9547; genus JBDNDT01. The sequence continues at coordinate 1,887 of JBDNDT010000290.1, read as the reverse complement.
TTTCCAAGATGTATAGGCTTGGAAGAGTGAATACAGGTTCTTTTGGTCATGATTTGCAACGTTGGTGGGCTAAAGTGAGGGGAAAAGAAGATCCCTTTGCCATGGTGGCAGTTGAAAACGACAGAACCACAAAAACCGACAGCAATTATGTGTGGGCTCTTCGGAATGTTTCTTTTGAAGTGGAAAAGGGAGAGGTTTTAGGGATTGTTGGAAGAAATGGAGCCGGAAAATCTACCTTGTTGAAAATTCTGACAAGAGTTACACTCCCCACCACAGGAACTTTGAAAGCTAATGGCAGGATTGCTTCTTTGTTGGAGGTAGGGACTGGTTTTCATCCTGATTTAACAGGGAGAGAGAATATCTTCTTGAATGGAGCCATTTTAGGAATGACTAAAAAAGAGATTAAGAATAAGTTTGATGAAATTGTGGATTTTTCTGGGGTTGAAAGATATATTGATACACCAGTTAAAAGATACAGTTCGGGTATGTATGTGAGATTGGCTTTTGGTGTGGCTGCACATTTGGAATCAGAAATTCTCATTCTAGATGAAGTTTTGGCGGTAGGAGACATGGAATTCCAAAAAAAATGCCTCGGTAAAATGAACGATGTTTCCAAAAATGAAGGCAGAACCGTGCTATTCGTGAGCCACAACATGGGTGCCGTGAAAACTTTATGTGACAAAGGCATTATACTTAAAAACGGCGAAATGGTGCTTAGTGGAAGCGCAAATGAGGTGATTAAATATTATATCACAGGTGGAGGGAACAGCCGTGCTAACTACAAAGAAGATCCTGAAATAGATTGTGAATTTTTTAAAATAAAATCAATCGGAATCAAGAATGCAAACAGAGAATATGAGGAAGACATTGAAGACAATGAAGACATTGAACTCACAATGATTTATGATTTGGATGCAGAACCTGAAAGATATCATATTACTTATCATATGGTGAATGAAACAGGAGAGCCAATTTTTTCATTTTCATCAGCGCGAGATGGAATCAATCTTAAAAGAGGAGAGCATAAACTCAAATGTATTTTTCCTAAATATTTCTTGCAATCAGGTGGGTTTTCAATATCGTTCTATTTGATTGAAGACAGAAGAATGGCTGTCTGCACTGAAAAAGATCTGTTAAGTTTCGTCATCATGGATTCAAGAAGGAATTTAGGTGTTTACTTAGGGCGTGAACCGGGATTTGTGAAACCCAAATTTAATTGGCAATTAGAAACACTATGATACAAGTTACCAAACCTTTCTTGCCACCTGAAAATGAATATCTTGAATATATTCAAGGAATTTGGCAACGCAATTGGTTGACCAACAACGGACCTTTGGTGAATGAGTTGGAACTTCAGTTGAAAAGAAAGCTAGGTCTGAAACATCTTCTTTTTCTTGGAAATGGGACAGTGGCTTTGCAAATTGCGCTCAAAGCTTTGGAAATCAAAGGTGAAGTAATCACCACCCCTTTCAGCTATGTTGCAACCACCAGTTGCATCGTTTGGGAGAATCTGAAACCTGTTTTTGTGGACATTGAACCTGAAACTTTCAACATTGACCCCAAAAAAATTGAATCAAAAATAACCAAACACACAAGCGCAATTTTAGCAACACATTGTTTTGGAAATGCTTGTGATATCAATGCCATTGAAAAAATAGCTGTTAAACACAATTTGAAAGTCATTTATGACGGTGCTCATTGTTTTGGTACAAATTTCAATGGAAAATCAATTTTTGAATTTGGAGACATATCAACCTGTAGTTTTCATGCCACAAAATTATTCCACACCATTGAAGGGGGCTGCGTAGTGACCAAGGATGCTGCTTTGACCAAAAAAATGGCACACCAACGAAATTTCGGTCATAATGGCCCAGAGCGAGGTTGGCG
>JBDNDT010000029.1:0-11927 GCA_046718985.1 Cytophagales bacterium | reverse complement strand
TTTACATGCCAAGTAATAGTAGCCGTCAAAAGGCAGGTTAAGTGAAATACTTATGCTGTCTGTTGAACTTACTTGAATAGTTTTTTCAATTGTTTTGCTATGATTACACGCATCCTTCACATGCGCATATATGGTATATTCTCCAACCCCTAAAAAACGCTCTACCTCAAACGTTTTACCGGTAAAGTTTTTAATTTCAATTCCCTTTCCCATGTACGACCAATTAATCTCAAGGTCGTCAGAAGCACCCAATAATTCGAATTTTATTTTAGAGTTACAATAAATCACATCCCTAGAGTTTTGGTGGTAAATGAGAAGATGGTCTAAATCACCACCAGAAATGTTCACAGGTCTAGTGTCGGAAGTTTGTCTGTGGCTTTTGATGAGAAACCCAAAAAACCTACTTGCAACATTCTTGGCAGAAGCTGTCACATCTGCGCTTCCCGGATTTTTCCACTTCACATGGATAAAATCTACCTTGAAATTGCTGATTTGATTAGGCATTCCGGGTATATTTTTGATGTCAACAGGTGATTCCGCTCTATACAGTCTTCCGTTGATAGTCACATCAATATTGAATTTCACTTCTTGATAGTCTTTTCTGCCATGGTAATAATAAATGGCATCTTCCGGAATGTTATGCCAAAATAGCACGTTGGTGATGTAAACATTGTTTAAAGCGATAATTCCACCTTTTTCTTTAGGTACTGACCAAGTGATACTTCTGAAATTCGAAAAGTTCAATTCATATATCCTTATTTCTCCTGCGCAAACATTTTCTGTACCTTTAACCGAAAATGCTTTATTGCCAAATTTTCCAAAATTTAAAAATGAGTAGGACTTGAAAGAACACAAAAAGCAAAGTGCCAGCGTAAACGCCGTTTGGTTAGGAATAAAATTATTTTTCATAATCAATAAATTAAAGCTAGTTCAGTCTATGCTTCAAAACTATGAAAAATCAAAATTCTTTATTTTGCCTTAAAGGGTCGTGGCAACCGAATGGTAATTCTCCTTTCAAAAATATTTCTACCGCATTTTCAGGGTCTTGTTCCACTGAAAATTTCAAAGCAGTTTCAAAGTCGGGAATGCTGAATGTATTATTGAATTTTGGAACTTCAATAGACCAAAACACATCTTCATTAAGTTCGTCCCAGTCGGCTGATTGATATCGCTGAAGCAAATCTTTAGGAGCTTTTTGAAGGCTTTCTATGAAAGATGATGTTTTCCTAAGTGAAAGTCCGCCATTTCCTACTTTATTATACAGCCAACCTCCTTTTCTGTTTAAACTAAGATATTTTTGATAAGTGTTTTTGTATATCCACCAATAGAGTTTTCCTTTTTGCAATTTATTATACCGAAACCAAGGTGCACCGATATAGTCAAAACCTTTGTCACACCATTGTTCAACCTCGTTTTTGAATAGAAAAGCATCAGGTTGAACAATCAAAAGGTATTCATATTCAGAAAAACTTATATAAAATATTTCTGATAACATCAAAAGGTTATAAGCCCTTATGTTTTTGAAAAAGTGGGACTCAAAAGCTTGGAATTTTATGTTTTTAAAACCGGGAAACTCTTCAATTAAGGTTTCACATGTTTGAGGTCCGAAAAAAACGGTTAGAAAGCCCGATGTTTTTTCAAGATTATTAAGAACAAAAGCTTTTTCTAACTCGGTAAATGGCCTGTAAATAGGCACTAAAACCAAGCATTTCTTATCATTTTTAGCAAACATCACCAAAATTGATTATAGACTTCAATTGTTTTGTGACAACAAGTTTCCCAAGTGAACTTTCTTGCATAATTTTTTGCTTCAGTAAGTTTTTCTTGAGAAAAGTAATCAACACCATTGATGGCATTAGTGATTTCAGAGATGCTTTCAGGATGGCAAAGTGTAGCAAATCCACCTGAAATTTCCGGAGCACTTCCAGTGGTGCTGGTGATCACTGGCAATCCATAACTGTATGCTTCCAAAATGGGTATGCCAAATCCTTCGTAGTAAGTTGGGAAAAGAAAGGCTTTTGCATGGGTATATAAAGAATGTACAATTTCATCACTTGCATAATCAGTGAATTTCACCCACTTTTCCAATCTATTATCCTTTACATATTGTGCAATCATTTCAAAACCTGTGCTAAATCCACCTGCCAAAACCAGAGGGATTTCTTTGAAATATGTTGAGGCCTGATAAGCTTTTATCATATTCAAATGATTTTTTCTCACCGTCACAATTCCAACATAAAGCAAATATGATTTTTCGTTTAATCCTAAATTTTTTAGAATTGTTTGAGTATCTAAGTGTGGATATGAACGTATTTCGAATCCTAAATGCGTGATAAAACCTTTCTCTTTTTGAAATGAAAACATGGAACAAAAGTCGTTCAAAGTGTTTTCACTCACACAAATCACGGCATCAGCTTTTTGGGCAATGAATTCAAATTTCTTTCTGGTAGATTCGATATAGCTTTTTTTGCTGAAACCCATCATTTGCAAGTGGGGCTGAAGCACTGCAAGATCATGAATGGTGTAAATTTTTTTTGATTTTCCCCAAGGTATGGGCAAGGTGTCTGTGCTGTGGATGAGATTATATGGCTTCAAAGGGTAGTATAGTTGTTTAAAATGCCACTTCACTTCCAAACCTTCGGGCTTGTAACCACCCATGTGCATTTTTTTTCTATACTGCCATTTATAAAGTAAATCAAATTCAAAATCATCATTTGAAGAGTCAAGAAATCCATCAATCAACCTGCGGGTATATCGAGATATGCCCGTAGGGTGATTGTTAATGATGCCTGAAACTTCTAATCCTAGTTTTTTCATTTCACAAGCCCGTTTGAACAGATTCTTTTTTTTGAGGTCACGGTTTGATTCAGCCTTTCATCATTTTCAGGCAAAGAAGCTCTTGAATTATAAGGGTGCTCAAGATGAAATGCCAGAGCAGAAAATTTTAAATCTTTTCTTTTGATTCCCGAATGCATCAATCTTGCTACAAACTCGCTGTCTTCACGTCCCCAACCAATGAAATCTTCATCAAATCCGTTCACTAAATATGCATCGTCTTTCCAAAAAGCAAGATTGCAGGTTTTGGTTGATTCTAAATCTTTTCTGGATTTCAAAAAGAATAATTGTGAGAATAAGGGCATTCTCATGGCATTCAACCTGTTTTTTATCCCTTTTTGAAACCAATTTAATCCGGTTTCATAATTCTGTATGATTTGAGCAGTTTTTTTGGCATTCACCAAAACCCGACTCCCTTGAACCCAAACACCTCTTCTGGCAAATCTGATATGGTCTTCAATGAATTTCTTATGAAGCACCATATCACCATCTATAAAGACTAAATATGGACTTTGAGCTACTTTGATGGCTTCATTCCTAATTTTTGCTGCCCTGAATCCTAAATCATCATGCCAAACATGAACAATGTTGATGGATGCTTTGAGTCGCCATTCTTCAATCAATCGTAAAGTCTCATCACCACTTCCGTCGTCAGCAATAATAACCTCAACAGGTTTAATAGTTTGTTTTTCAACGCTCTTCAACACAGCATTCAAAGCGTCATGTCTGTTGAAGGTGGTGATTGCCAATGAAACCGGAAGCGAGCGGTTGAATTCTATTAGCTTCAAGTATTTATAAAGTGTTCCATTTGCATTACACACGCTGATGATAAAACCATCAAATCCATAAACGAAACCTTTCAATAAAAAATAATCTCTAAAAAAGGTAAAAAAGGCTTTGAAAACAGCCACCAAAGGATAAATATTTTTGGATTTTGTTTTTTGCTTGGCATATAATTCTGCATATTGATCCATTTTGGCTAACAATGATTTGATGGAGTCAAAAGGATAATGCAAAAGATTGCCTTCGATTTTTTTGATTATGCTCAGCTCATCTATTATGTTCAAGGTCTCATGAACTTGGACAGGCAAAAATTGATGCTTGGATCTATTAAAAATTCTTTGTTGCCAATCGTTTTCCCATCCGCAGGCTTTTATGGGTCTTTGTCTGTAATGGTTAAGTCTTTTTAATTCAAAAACTTGATTTATATCACTCAAATCAATCTTTTTGAGGTTTTGGATAAGTTCTTCACTCAACACTTCATCACTGTCAATGATAAGCACCCAGTCATTAGTAGATTTGGAAACAGCCAGATTTTTAAGCGGACCAAAACCTAAAAATGGCGAACTGAAAATAACAACGTTTTGGAATTGTTTTGCAATTTCGAGGGTGTTGTCATCAGACTCATTGTCAACCATCACCACTTCTTTGAAAGCTTTTAGAGAATTCAAGCACTTGAAGAGGTGTTTGGCTCCATTTTTAACAATGATAACCGGACTGATTTTCTCAAAAACCTCAGCTGACATGATTAAGGTTAAGATTCCCTGCCCATAAAAGCAGATAGATATTTTTTTAAAGCACCCTTTTTCAATCTATCGGCATTTAATTGGCTAACCGATTCAATGGCAAATTTGTATTTTTCTTCAATGGCTTTTTGAGTCAATGTCGGTATTTCGTATTTTTCAAACTGATTTTTAAAGAAGTTGATTTTTTCTTCTGCTTTAAAATCTTTCTTTTCCAACCAAGCATTGATTAAGGTTAAATCTTCAGTTGAAGCTAAATTTAGCAAATTGCAGAGCAAAAAAGTCTTTTTGTTAATCAACACGTCACCACCCACTTGTTTGCCTACTTTTGAAGCTTCACCATAAAGATCTAAATAATCATCCATAATTTGGAAACCGATTCCTGCTTCAAGACCAATATTATACAGCAACTCTGCATCTTTTTCAGGTGCATCTGCCAAAATAGCACCCAATTCAAGTGAAAAACCCAATAAAACAGCTGTTTTTAAGGAAATCATATGCAGATATTCATCAACTGAGACAATGCTTTTCTTTTCAAAAAGCATGTCTAATTGCTGTCCTTCACACACATCAATCGCACATCTGTTAAACTTAGATAAAACTTTAGAAAGTTTATCGCTGACAAGGTCTTTGAACATTTCATAAGACTGAATCAACATTGCATCACCTGATAAAATAGCGGTGTTAACCCCCATTTTTACGTGAACAGTTGGTTTGCCCCTTCTGATTGGAGCTTCATCCATGATGTCGTCATGCATTAAAGTGAAATTATGAAACACTTCAACCGCTAAAGCATGTTTGATGACACTCTTGAAATCATCTTTAAAAAGTTTATAAGCATTGAGCACCAACATGGGTCTCATTCTTTTGCCACCCAAACTTAAGATATACTTTATGGGTTCAACTAAACTTTCAACATGAATCGAATATTCAATTTTATCAATTGCTTTTTCAATTTCTTTGAGAAGCGTCTCTTGTGTAGCAATCACTTTTGTGGGGATTTATTTTTGTTTAGAATATTCGAAAAAAAGAATATCCATTTCAACCATCAGGCGATCCACTTCTTCGGGCAAGGTTCCATTATAATAACCTCTGATATTTCTGTTTTTATCAACAAGAACTAGTTTTTCGCTGTGTACAAACTCTTCTTGCTCTCCGGTGTTATCTTCCATTGCATTCAAGAAAAATTGTGTCTTTGCCAAATAGAAGGTTTTTGAACGGTTACCTGCCATGAAAAGCCACAGAGAATCGTTAGCACCAAATCTTTTGGCATAAGATGTTAATACTTCAGGGCTGTCAAAATCTTGATCAACTGAAAGTGATAAAATTTTAAAATCTTTTCTGTCTTTGAATCTTTCTTGAACTCTTAAAAGTTGTTTGGTCATTTTAGGGCAAATTCCACCACAACGAGAAAAGAAAAAATCCAATACGTAAATGCTATTGGGGATTGAGGCCGTCGAGAACGAGTCACCTAAATGTGTAAGTAGTTTGAAATCTTCCACTTTGTGGAAAATGGTATCAATCTTTTTTTTGCCATTGTCATCCACCTTTTCAATCACTTCAACCGGGTGAAAAGTTTTAATTTTATGGGTGTTCTGACCAAATGTGACCAAAAAGAGATATAAAAAAATCGGTATTACTATAGCTAAAGATAGAATACCGATTTTGATGAAGTTTTTATTCACTGTTTAATATCTGATTGTGAAAATGGATGAACCTTCTGCCAAAAGAGCTATGATTAACCAAACCACAAACACCAATGGAAGAATGATGCTCCACATTAAATGTTTTACCTCATGTCCTAAGTGCATAAACTCTGCCACTATGTAGAAAGCTTTTACAATAGTGAGGGTAACAAAAACTATGACTACGAAAATTTGAGGGATATGAAGAGGTTCTTTGGTGAATGCAATAACGAATTCAAAAGCAGTTACACCTGCAAGCAACCAAAAGGTATTCCAAATTTTTTTGGTGTTTGCTTTAGGAATTTCTCTAACTTTTTCGTTTGATATTTGAACAGTTGCCATATTTGATTGGAGGATTTAGTTTTAAAAGATAATTTATACCAAATAAAAGAAGGTGAAAACAAATACCCACACAAGGTCAACAAAGTGCCAGTACAAACCTACTTTTTCAACCATTTCATAATGTCCTCTTTTTTCATATGTGTCATAAACCACATTGTAAAAAATCAAAATGTTCAAAATAACACCACTGAATACGTGTGTGCCATGAAAACCTGTGATGAAAAAGAATAAATCTGCAAAAGCCGGAGGACCGTAAGGGTTACTTCTAAGGTTAGCACCAACACCATCAATTCCTGAGATGAATATAGACCATTCCCAAGCTTGTGAGCCCAAGAAAGCAAAGCCACCCAAAATTGTCCAAAGCATCCATTTTTCAACATCTTTTTTATCCATTCTGTGCCCGGCTTCAACGGCCAAAACCATCGTCACTGAACTCATGATGAGAATAAACGTCATTAAACCAACAAATGCCAAAGGTAGTTCAGCATGTGTGAAAGGAAAGTGAGTGAAAACTTTTTCAGGGATAGGCCAATATTCTTGTGAGAAAGTGAAAGCTTCAATTGTGCCTTCATATGCTTTATGAGAGAATCGAATCATCCCATAAGTCACAAGAAGTGCTGAAAAAGTGAAAGCATCAGATACCAAGAAAAACCACATCATTAGTTTTCCATAACTTGCTTTGAATGGGGAAACTCCTCCTCCATTCCAAACATTGGTCGAGGATTGATTTTCAAGAGAAACAGTATGAGCCATATCTATTTTGAATTAACGGTACAACATTAAGAAAACATAAAGATAAATCCAAAGAACATCTAAAAAATGCCAAAAAGTAGTGCACATATCAATAAGCAATAGCTTCTTAGAATGGACTTCATTTGCAAAGGAATAGTACAAAGTGATTAACAAAAAAAGTGCTCCACCTATTATGTGGACAGCATGAGCACCGGCTAAAACATATACAAAAGAACCAGCAGGATTACTCTTTTTTCCTCCAAACCAAACTTGATTATCAATGAGTTGACTGAAACTTATATATTGAAGGTAAACAAAAACAGCACCTAAGATAACAGTGATAAGCAAGCCTATTTTGATTTGATTTAAATTGTCTTTTTTGGCACTGATGAATGCCCAATGCATAGAAATACTGCTGAATGCAATTATTATCGTGCTATAAAGCATTGCAGGAGGTAAATCAAATTCTAACCAATTTCCTTCTGCTCTTCTCACAATGTAGGCGCTTGTCCAAGCTGCAAAAATCATGATAACACTCACAATAAAGAGCCATAAAGCAAACTTTTTAGGATGCATGGACAATGTTCTGTTTTCAACTAATTCTGTTGTATTTTCCATTTTGTTAAATTTTATCTAATAAGAAACTTATTTGCACTAAGGGTAAATAGATAAATGAACCAAACATAATTTGTTTTGCCGCTTTTTCTGATGGGTTTTTCATTAGATTGAAAGTTTGTATCAAAAATAAAACGCCTAACACAAATGCCACAAGCATTGAAATCCAACCGGACATGCCCAAGGCGTAAGGAACAACGCTCAAGGGTAGGAGAGGTGTAGTGTAAATCATTATTTGAAAAGCCGTTTCTACATTTTTTCCTGTTCCCGGCAACAATCTAATTCCTGCTTTTTTATAGTCTTCATCTAAAACCCATGCAATTGCCCAAAAATGTGGGAATTGCCAAATAAACTGAATGGCAAACAAAATACCGGGTTCCCATCCGAATTTATTGCTGGCAGCTACCCATCCTATCATTGGTGGCAAAGCTCCCGGAATTGCTCCAACAGTCACAGCAATGGGGTGTTTTTTTTTGAGAGGTGTGTAAATGAATGAATATATCAAAAAAGAAGAAAACGCTAATAAAAATGATTTTATGTTGATAAATGCAATGAAAAGATAACTTGATAAAGCCACACAAACAACTCCATATATCAAAGATTCTTCCACACTAAGTCGGTCACTAGGTAATGGCCTTGAAAATGTCCTCTTCATTAATTTATCAGAGTCTTTTTCAATAATCTGATTCATGATGTTCCCCCCGACTGTCATCAAAAAACCAGCCAAGCACATTATTAAACCTTTAAAATAGTCTATTTCCGCAACAGGAAATAAGAAATATCCAAAGGCCGCCGAGAAAACAACTAAAAAAGATAGTCGAAACTTAGAAAGTTCAACAATTGAACTTAATTTTTGATTGATTGACAAAGCTTGAGTTTTCAAATAATACGAGCTCATAATTTTATATTCCTTTTTAGCTTGTTTAAATATAAAGCCAAAAGAATCATTAACCCTACAAACACACAACCAAAGGTCAAGTGCAAAGGTTGCGCCCATTGAGGAAAATCCATATAATTGAGTGCAATTCCCGCAAAAATAAGTATTAAGAAGCTTCCCAACAAAATATATGATATGTTCTTTAGTGACCCTAACATATTAATGTATTCTTTATTCTTAAAAAACCAATAAGCCAGAAGAAAAGTTAAGAACGCAGAATAAGATCTATGAACCAAAAACAGCCATCCAATATCTTCCAAAACAAATGAATTTGTTTGATAATTGGAATAAATGTCAACCTGTTGTCTGACTTGTGTGCCAAGTAAAATCTGAATATTCACAAGAAAAATCAAGAAATACAGATTATTAAGGTTTTTTTGTGGAATATTAACAGTTGTTAAATTACTTCCTGTATCAATCCTAAAGTATGAAACTAATAATAGTAACACAATCACAATTGCTAATAACATATGAAGGGTAACGATAAAGGGTTTTAAGTTGAAAAATACTACTTGAGCACCTAACCAACCTTGAAAAGCAACCAAAATAAAAGACAATACGCTGCAAATGGTTACCCATTTGTCTGACTTGTAGTGTTTTAAAGATAGAATTGCAGTGATAAATACTAAGAAACCAATTAAAACACCAATTAATCTGTTTATATACTCCGTCCACGTTTTCACGACATTAAAATCGGTTACTTCATGATATCTGGTTGAGTAAACCTCCTTATAGTTGCCGGGTAGCTGAGACACTTCTGTTGGGGGAATCCACAAACCAAAACACTTAGGCCAATCCGGACATCCCATTCCGGCACCAGATGCTCTCACAATACCCCCAATTCCTATTAATATATATAGGGCGACAATCGTGAGAATTGTAAATCTTTTTAGCATATCAAATGAGAAAAAAAAAGCCATTAGTTTTAGCTAATGGCTTAGTATGGTTCAAGAATTGTTTTAACTAACGTAACTTTTCTCTTCTTCAACAAACTGTTGCTCATTTGGTAAGTTCGATTCAGGTGTAGCTGAATAAGGAACAGTTTGAGGAATGAAATCGTCAGCAGCGCCAGGCTTGCTGTAGTCATAAGCCCATCTGTAAACTGATGGAATTTCTCCCGGCCAGTTACCATGACCCGGTTTAATTGGAGTAGTCCATTCGAGAGTAGTAGAGTTCCAAGGGTTTGCTGTCGCTATTCTACCTTTGAAGATTGAATAGAAGAAATTAAATCCAAAGATAAATTGACCTGCAAATGTTACGAATGCAGCAATACTAATGAATGCTGCTAAATCTTGATAAGAATTGAACGTTTCAAATGCTGTGTATGAATAATATCTTCTTGGGAAACCTGTGATACCTTGGTAGTGCATTGGGAAGAAAACCAAATAAACACCTACAAAAGTCATCCAGAAATGAATATAACCCAATCTTTCATCCATCATTCTTCCAAACATTTTAGGAAACCAGTGATAAACACCAGCCATAAACCCAAAAAATGAAGCAGAACCCATCACCAAGTGAAAGTGAGCAACAACAAAATATGTATCATGCAAATGTATATCAAGTGCAGCGTTACCTAAGATGATGCCTGTTACACCACCTGTAATAAACACCGATACCAAGCCAATTGAGAACAACATTGCAGGAGTGAAGATAATATTACCTTTCCATAGGGTTGTGATATAATTAAATGCTTTCACCGCTGAAGGAACTGCTATGATCAATGTCAAGAACATGAAAATTGAGCCTAAGAATGGGTTCATGCCTGTCACAAACATGTGGTGTGCCCATACAATGAAAGACAAAAATGTAATTGCCATCATAGAACCAATCATAGCTTTGTAACCAAATATAGGTTTTCTTGAATTTGTAGCGATGATTTCTGAAGTAATACCAAGTGCAGGCAACAACACGATGTAAACTTCTGGGTGACCCAAGAACCAAAATAAGTGCTGGAATAAAATTGGGCTACCGCCCATATTGTCAAGTGCTTGACCACCGATGTAAATCTCTGATAAGAAGAAACTTGTTCCAAAGCTTCTATCAAAAATCAACAGCAATGCAGCAGAAAATAGAACTGGGAAAGATAAAACACCAATGATTGCAGTTAAGAAAAATGCCCAAATAGTCAAAGGCAACCTAGAGAATGTCATTCCTTGAGTTCTAAGGTTGATAACTGTGGTGATGTAATTGATACCACCCAATAAGGAAGATATGATAAACAATGCCATACTAACCAACCACAATGTCATTCCCAAACCCGAGCCTGGCATGGCTTGAGGCAAAGCACTTAATGGCGGATAAATCACCCAACCACCTGATGCAGGACCGGTTGAAAGAAACAGGGACGTGAACATAATGATACCTGATACAAAAAAGAACCAGTATGACAACATGTTCAAAAAACCAGATGCCATATCTCTTGCACCAATCTGCAATGGAATCAAAAAGTTACTGAAAGTTCCACTCAAGCCTGCTGTCAACACGAAGAAAACCATGATAGTCCCGTGCATTGTAACAAGAGCCAAATAGAATTCAGGATCTAACTTATTATCCGGTGTAATCCATCCACCCAAAACAGGTTTTAACCACTCTAAAGTAGCATTAGGGAAGCCCAATTGCATTCTAAAAATCATGGACATAGCCCCACCAATCATGGCCCAAATCAATCCGGTTATTAGGAATTGTTTGGCAATGATTTTATGGTCTTCTGAAAAGATATACTTCCTAATGAAGTTTAATTCGTGATGCTCATCATGGTGTTCATCGTGATGAGCGACTGAAGGATGTTGTAAATCTAATGTTGCCATTTTAATATTGTTTTGTAATTGTTACTAAGTGTTTCTTTTTTTGTTTTGAAAAATTATAAACTAGCTTCAACTTCTTCAGAAGAAACATCAGCTGTATTTTTATCAATTCCATAACCAGGAATGAATTTTCTCAATTCAGGTTTAATGTCATCAATTAAATCCGGGTTTTGAACTAACCAAGATTCCTGTTCTGCCAACCATTTTTTGTAATCTTCATGTTCATCAACTACTAATAAGAATCTCATCGCAAAGTGACCTCTACCACAAATTTCAGTACAAGCAACTTCATATTTGAAATCAGGATTTCCAGTAATATCTTTCATCTCAGCTGTTGTATATTTTGGAACAAACCAGAAAGATGTAGGCATTCCCGGAACAGCATCCATTTTTTGTCTGAAATGTGGCAAATATACAGAGTGTAAAACATCTCTAGCTCTAATTTTAAACA
>JBDNDT010000289.1:0-4154 GCA_046718985.1 Cytophagales bacterium | reverse complement strand
TGCTTTAAAAACATCAAGCCGAAATAACCTTTTTTAGGTAGCCAACCGAGATCTCCTTTTGCCGTAGTTTTATCAGAGATGAGAGATTCAAATTTATCCCATGGTATGGTTTGGTGAATGACGCGCGGCTCGGTGGTATTCTTAAAAATATACCATTTTGCACTTCTGTTGGAATCCTCATCAAAAATCGTGTATTACATCTGTTTAATTTTGATTGCTGACTAAATTTAAACATTAAACAAAAAACCCCGAATTTGACGCTATTTAGCTCATTTCGGGGTTTATTCTTATTAATACTAATTGATTGTCAGGTGTTTATAGGCTTGATGGAAAGCCTTATTAAACTAAATTGCCTACATAGTTTGAAATTCTAACTAGTGTTATACAGATTATTGTGCATAAATTCGATTGAAGATAAAGCTGGCGATTTAAGCAAAAATAAAATATGCTTTATTTTTACTGAATCAATATTTTGGGTATAATGCATTAACCGAATTTAAATTAAATGAGCTAAACCTTAAAAAGAGTGTAAAAAAAATTCAATGCTTTTCTTAACTTTAAGTACAAATCAATTCATTAATGTTGACGAAAGAAGATAGCTCTGAAATCGAAATCTTAAAAGCTGAAATTGCAAGTTTGAAAAGCCAACTCAATAATCTTAAATTGTTTAAAGATAATATTGAAGTGAAAGGCGTTGAAACTGCTCTTTCAAAAAGTGAAGACCTGATTCAGTTGGTCAACGAAAACACCCATGACCTGATATTTATCCATGACATGGAAGGTAACATCTTAGGAGTTAACAAAGTGGTGACAGAGTTTTTGGCATCAAGTCAAAAAAAGAATATGCGTGATTTGTTGGCTCCTGAAGTGAAACCAAAATTTGATGACTATCTTCAAAGAATTGCTATATCCAAAGAAGAAAAGGGATATATGAAGGTGATTGATCGCCAAGGCAATCGCAGAATCTTGAAATATCACAACCGTTTAGTTGAAAGCAGTGAAGTAACCATCATTCACGGTCTTGCACACGATATCACCGATCTTTGGAACGCCAACAAAAAGCTGAAAGCATCAGAAGAAAGTTATAGAGGTCTGTTTGATTCAAGCGAAGACCCCATCTTTATTCTTGACAAAAACGGGGTAATTATCAATGCGAACACCACCGCTCAAGAAATTTTCAACCATAGTGTTCCTCTTTTAGAAGGCGAGCTATTTGAAAGGATCTGCTTGAATGACCCATCTTATAAGGTGGTGTTCGGAAAACTTTTGAAAAGAACCATTGAGGGCAGACCCCAAAAAATGGAAGTTTATGAAAGCTCAGATACAAACAAAAAACCGGTTTTTAGAGAAATCACATTAAGAACCGGAAATTATTTAGGAAACGAAGTAATCATTGCTTATTTCAGAGACATCACCGAAAGAAAAATAGCAGAACAAAAATTGAGAGAAGAAACAGCAGAAAGAGAATCTGAAAAACGATTACAAAAAGTGTTTGACCATGTTAATCTTTTTGTTTTTTCGATTGATTCCTTAGGTACAATAAAATATAGCAATTCAACTTTTCCTAAAATTTCAGGTACTAAAAAAGAAACATTAATCGGTTCCGACTTTTTTTCTTACTTCGAAACAGACAATGATTTCAGGCCTGGAAAAGACTTCAATTCTTTTGATGAAACAAAACTTTTGCAAAGATTCGAGGCAAGATTTGTGTCAAAATATGGCGATGTGAGAACTGTTTTGTTCAACAGCGTCATGATTGCTGAATCTCATGGAAGAATTGGCACATTGACATTAGTTGGAGAAGACATCACAGACAGCACAAGGGTCATCAGAGCACTGAGAGAAACCAATAAGAAACTTCAAGATCTCTTTGACAATGCTTATGATTTGATTGTTCTTTTTGACACAGAATATAAAATCAACTTCACCAACAATGCTTGGAGACAAGCTTTAGGATACACTGAAGAAGAAACCGAAAACCTAAAATTCATAGACATCATCGCCGATGATCATAAAGAATCAACTTTAGACATATTAGACAGAATCAGCAAAGGGGAAAAGATTGAAACTTTTGACACAGTTTTTAAATCAAAAACCGGAAGAGTAATTTATGTTGTGGGAAGTGTCAACTGTCGCTATTTAAATGAAAAACCTGTTGAATTCAGGGCTATTTTTTATGACAACACTTATAAAGTGAGGGCTGAAAGAGCCCAAAATTTATATTACAGCATTGCTAACTTGGCCATCAAAAGCGACAATTTAGATGAGTTATACATCGAAATTCACAAATTGCTCAAGAAATATATCGAAGTGAACAATTTCCACGTCGCTTTATATGACTTGAAAGACAAAAACATCCTTAATTTTCCTTATTACGTGGATGAACACATGCCGGGTCTTGTTACCTCTAACAGAAGGAGACTAGGAAGAGGACTAACAGAATATTCATTGACACTTTCACAACCTGTTTTTCTTTATGATGATGACATCATCAGGTTGGCAGAAGAAAGAATCATAGAACCTTTGGAGAGAGTTCCGAAAATTTGGATGGGCGTTCCTTTGAAAGTTGAGAACAGAACCATTGGCATCATTGCCGTGAAAAGCTATAGCGACAGAAACAAATATCGAAACAGACATTTAGAAATGCTCGACTTCGTTTCTGGCCAAATTGCCATTGCCATCGAACGGAAATTGAACGAAGAAAAAATTGCTAAACAATCAGCACGTCTTAAAGCCATTTTCGAAAGTTCTTCACATTTGATTTGGTCTATCAACAAAAAACAAGAACTCACATCTTTCAACCAGAATTATGAGCAAGCTATATTCTATCACCATGGATCATTGCCAAAGTTAGACACTCCGGTGGTTGAACCCAGGTTGTTGTTGTCATCAGAAAAGTTCAGAGCACAAATCAACCAATGGTATAAAGAAGCTTTTGAAGGAAAACCACAACATTATGAAACATATATTGAGGACAAAAACGGTGGTTTGATTTGGAGAGAGACTTATCTGAACCCCATTTATTCTAATGATGGTACAATTGAAGAGGTTTCCGGCATCACCCATGACATCACAGAAAAGAAAAATACTGAACTTGCCCTCAGGTTAAATGAAGAAAAGTTTAGAAATATTTTTGAATCATTTCAAGACATTTATTACAGAACTGATTTTGATGGCAACATCACATTGATTAGCCCATCAGTGATAGATACCATTCAATATTCTCCTGAAGAAATGATTGGAAGAAATATTAGTTCGTTTTATTCCAATCCGAAAAGGAAAAAGAAGTTTTTTAAAGAACTGTTGGTTTCCGGAAGCGTGAAAAACTTCGAAGTAGATTTGGTGCGAAAAGATGGAACGTTAGTGCCTACCATTTCAAACATCAGAATCATTTATGATGAAAACAAAAAACCAATAGCGATAGACGGTGTGGCTCGTGACATCACTGATTTGAAAAGAGCATCTGAAGAATTGCTCAAAGCCAAAGAAGTAGCAGAAAAATCATTAAAAGTGAAAGAACTGTTTTTGGCAAATATGAGCCACGAAATCAGGACACCGATGAACGGAATCATTGGGGTGATTGACTTGCTATCTGAAACACAGTTGCACAATGATCAGAGAGATTATATCAACACCATCAAAAAATCATCTGAAACTTTGCTCACCATTTTGAATGATATCTTAGACCTTTCAAAATTAGAAGCAGGAAAAATGCAATTGAGGGTGGGACCAACTGACATCAGAGACACTATAGAAAAATTACATACTCTCTTTCTGCAAAAAGCAAACAGCAAAGGAATATCATTCTTTTATGAAATTGATGAAAATGTGCCCCAATATCTGAAAGCTGATGAAACAAGGTTGTTACAAGTGCTATCAAACTTGACATCAAATGCCATTAAATTCACTGAAAAAGGCAGTGTTTCAATTTTGGTGAAGAAACTCAAACACGGAGAGAAAAAATCAACTTACAAAGTTGAAGTCAAAGACACCGGAATTGGAATGGCACAAGAAAGCATCAATCTTTTGTTTGATTCATTTAGCCAGCTTGATAACACCTCTTCGAAATCTTATGGAGGAACCGGTTTAGGACTTGCCATTTCAAAACAACTTTGTAAACTGATGGGTGGTGAAATTGGGGTGAATTCTGAATT
>JBDNDT010000288.1:0-4175 GCA_046718985.1 Cytophagales bacterium | reverse complement strand
AACATTGTCTTGAAAAAAGGCAATGTTGAAAAAGAATATAAACTCTCTCAAAAGCCGGGTTTGAACGGGAAAAGATTGATGCTCAGTTTGGAAGGGGTGAACAAAATTGAAGACGCTCAACCACTCATCGGATTTGAGGTTTTTGCTTCAAAAGATTTGTTTGACGATGAAGAATTGGAAAACTCACCGGCGTTGCTCATTGGCTTTGAACTGACAGATTTGATTTCAGGAGCGGTTTGCACTATCAGCAATTTCTATGATTTGCCCAACAATCCTTTGCTTGTTCTTGAATTTGAAGGCAAGGAAATCTTGATTCCTTTTCATGATGACATCGTGACTGAAATTGACTTTGAAGAAAAAAAGGTGGAGGCAGCTATTCCCCTGGGCTTGATAGATGTTTATCTGAAACCTTTAAATCAACAAGATGATGAGGATTGATATCATCTCTTGCGTGCCTAAGCTTTTGGAAAGCCCTTTTTCGCATTCCATTTTGCAGAGAGCTATTCAAAAAGGGTTGGTAGAAGTTTATGTTCACGATTTAAGAGACTTCTCAACCAACAAACACCGCACTGTAGATGATTATGCTTTCGGGGGTGGAGCAGGGATGGTTTTGAGTATAGAGCCTATTGCCATTGCCATAAGAAAGCTCAAATCAGAGAGGAGTTATGATGCGGTGATTTATATGAGTCCTGATGGGAAACTTTTCGACCAATCAATGGCCAATCAACTTTCACTCAAACAAAATTTAATCATTCTTTGTGGGCATTACAAAGGTGTGGATGAAAGAGTGAGAGAGCTTTTGATAGATATGGAAATCAGCATTGGGAGTTATGTGCTTTCAGGAGGTGAATTGGCTGCGGCAGTGGTGGCAGATGCTATTATCAGACTCCTTCCCGGTGTTTTATCTGATGAAACATCAGCACTTACTGATTCTTTTCAAGACCAACTTTTGGCTCCGCCAGTCTATACCCGACCTGCGGATTTTGAGGGTCATAAAGTTCCTGATGTCTTGCTTTCAGGTCATGAAAAGAACATCGAAGATTGGCGAATGGAACAAGCCCTGAAAAGAACCCAAGAACGAAGGCCTGACTTGCTCACTTAATGGGAAGATTTTCAGCCATAAAACAAAATTAATCGTATTCTTAAATTATCAAATTTCAACCCAAGTATTAAACAACACAAATGGAATTAAACAGTCTCACCGCCATTTCGCCAATAGACGGCAGATATAGAAAAGCATCAGAAAAATTATCCAAGTATTTTTCAGAGTATGGATTGATGAAATATAGAGTGAGGGTAGAAATTGAATATTTCATCAAGCTGTGTGAAATTAAATTAAAAGGACTCGAAAATTTCGACCATAGTAACTTTCCTTTGTTAAGAGAGATTTATGAGCATTTCAGTGATTTTGAGGCCTTGAAAATCAAGAACACCGAGAAAATCACCAATCATGATTTGAAAGCAGTTGAATATTTCATCAAAGAAAAGTTGCAAGATAATAATTTGGGTGAATTTGCGGAATATATTCACTTTGGTCTCACCTCACAAGACATCAATAACACTGCTATTCCACTTTCAATAAAAGAAGCTTATTTTGAAGTTATTTCCCCTGAATTGGAAAGTCTTATTAAACAACTTGAGTTTTTTGCCAATCAGTGGAAGAACATTCCAATGTTGGCACACACGCATGGACAGCCGGCGTCGCCTACCATTTTGGGAAAAGAATTGATGGTTTTCGTTGAAAGAATCAAAAATCAAAAAGACATTCTCGACAAAACTACCTTTGGGGCAAAATTCGGAGGTGCAACAGGTGGATTCAATGCTCATTATGTTGCATTTCCTGAAATTGACTGGGTAGATTTTGCCAATCAGTTTGTGAACCAAACCTTAGGGTTAAGCAGGCAACAATTCACCACACAAATTGAGCATTATGACAATATGGGTGCATTCTTCGATGGTCTGAAAAGAATCAACACCATTCTGATTGACTTGGACAGAGATTTCTGGCAGTATATCTCAATGGATTATTTCAAGCAAAAAGTGAACCCCAATGAGATTGGTTCTTCAGCCATGCCTCACAAAGTGAATCCAATTGACTTTGAAAATTCTGAGGGCAATTTAGGCTTTGCCAATGCAATTTTTGAGCATCTTTCTTCTAAGCTTCCTATTTCAAGATTGCAAAGAGATCTTTCAGATTCCACCGTTTTGAGAAATATCGGTGTGCCGGTAGCTCATTCACTCATTGGGTATGTAGCCCTATCAAGAGGTTTGGCAAAATTGGAGCTGAATGAAAAAGCAATAAATGAAGATTTGGAGAACAATTGGGCAGTAGTTGCCGAAGGCATTCAAACCATTTTGAGAAGAGAGAAATTTGAAAAACCTTATGAAGCCTTGAAAGAGCTGACCCGAACAGGAGAAAAAATCAATAAAGAATCCATTACCTCATTCATTAAAGGGCTGAACGTGAGAGATGAAGTGAAAGAAGAGTTGTTGAAGTTGAGTCCGATGAGTTACACAGGAATAAAATTATTTTAGATTTTCTTTGGAGAGTTGTGGAAAATATCTATTTTTGCATCCCATTTAGAGAGATGGCAGAGCGGTCGAATGCGGCGGTCTTGAAAACCGTTGACTGTAACAGGTCCGGGGGTTCGAATCCCTCTCTCTCTGCTTAGTTTCAAAAAGCCTCTTTTCAAAAAGAGGCTTTTTTGTTTTGTGATAGTTGATTTTTTGGGGATAACCGCAAAAAGTTTAAGCTTTCTGCATTTGCACATATTTATAGAAAACTATCAGCTTTTTTTTAGAACGAGAAGTGAAAGGTCAATTTGTAATACTTACTATACCAAAATGACACTATCAAAAAAAGGTTTGCTGACGTTTTTTGTAATGTTTGTGAAGTTTGATTTTTTCGCTGGCTGACTATAGCAGAAACCGTATTCTGATAGATTTTTAAGTAAAATGCTCACTAAAACAGTCAAATAATTAACTTTGGTATCGTAACTATATGATGAAGTGTAAATGCGAAAACTTGAAATTGAAAAAATTACAATAAAGGGCTTTAAAAGCATACATAGTCTTATAGACTTTTCACCAAGACAAATTAATGTCTTCATAGGACAAAACGGAGCCGGCAAATCAAATTTTATTGGTTTTATTAAATTCCTCTCTAATATGCTAAGCGGGACAGGCAACCTATCCGAATATACAGCTATGAATGGAGGTGCATCTGTATTCCTTTTTGATGGGCCAGAAGTGACACCTCAAATTCATGGCAATATATCTTTGAAGACGGCAGCCGGAGTTAATGAATATAAGTTTAGGCTATCACATGCTTCATCAGATACATTTGTCTTTACAGAAGAGCAGTTTAGATATACTGCCAATGGACGAAACCAGAATCAAAATTGGTATGACTTAGGCTCTGGTCATAAAGAGTCTGCATTAATCAATGCAGAAGCAACAGGGAGAACACAAGGGACTGTAAAAAAGCTATTACAGCAGTTAATCACATACCAATTTCATAACACTACTTTCAATTCACCCATAAGAAATAATAAATCAGATATTGAGAACAACTGGTTTTTAGAAGAGGATGGAAGAAATCTTGCATCTGTTCTTTACGAACTTAGAGAGAATCAAGCAGCAATTTATCAGAAGGTTATTAGCATATTACAGCGAATAATCCCATTCTTTGATGATTTTGTTCTTCTTGACCAATATGGTAAAACATATTTGCGTTGGAAAGAGAAGAACTCTTCGGTAACATTTGTCGCAACACAAGCAAGTGATGGTATGTTAAGAGCGATGGCATTGGTTACGTTGCTATGCTTACCACCTCAGAGACTTCCATCCGTAATGTTTTTAGATGAGCCTGAATTAGGGTTGCATCCCTCTGCTGTCAAGACAATTTGTGACTTAATACAAGGTGTTTCAGAATATTGTCAAGTATTTATTGCTACTCAAGACGCTGATATGCTAAATGAGTTTATGCCTGAAGACATTGTAGTAGTAACAAGAAACGGAAGACGCTCAGAGTTTAAGCAATTAAGCGAAAATGAGTTAAGTGAATGGATTGGTTTATACAGCTTATCCGATTTATGGCATCAGAATATAATCGGAGGAAAGCCATGAAGAGAATTTTTATTATTGTGGAAGGAGAAACCGAGGAAAGGTTCTTG
>JBDNDT010000287.1:0-4175 GCA_046718985.1 Cytophagales bacterium | reverse complement strand
TATTTTCCTAGGGAAGCCAAATGATTTAAATTGCGATTTATTATTATTATTGCAATACTTTCTCAAATTTGCTCAATATCATATACTTATGCATCTAATCTGAGAGTATCATCTAGCGGTTTCTTTTGACATTATGTGAACAAATGCGGTTTCAAGTCTTTCAAAAACTGTCTAAGAAGGACTCACATAAAACCATGAGCGTGATTTTTTCTAACACTTTGTGGATTTTAAAGCATCTGTTTACTGATTTTCTGCTCAAATATACTGTTGATATAGATTTATCGTTGACTATCAGGCTCTCTTTATGTCTTGTTGACTTCATTTTCTAATGACTGCCATTTTCTGACATAAAAATAAAGCAATGCCAAAAACTGTATCATTGGAAAAATGAAATTAAAGGGGATTTCGTTTGTCATTGATTTATGAAACGGCAAAAACAACATCCACAATGAACCGAATGTTGCAGTTTCGAAAATCCAAGGCAAAACAAAGTATAGCAAAAACAACAAGACATAAGCCAATGAGTCGCCTCGTTTGCCATAAATCAAGTTAGAAAAGAGAATGAGTGTGAGGTCTCGCAAAAAGAAAAACATCAAAGCAATCACAAAGTTGATTTGGAAAATTTTTCCGCTTGCAATTCCGTTGCCTTCAAACTCGATGAAAAAAGACAAGAAAGCTACAATTAAACAATTGAGCACAGCAATGATGGCTGACATTTGCCATGGGGCAAGATCAGCATTGAATTTCAGCCAGTTTTTGGAAAGGAAGTTTTTCTTCATTCTCCTGAACATGGTGATTTCTTTTGATGAAAAAAGTATGGTTACACTTGAAAGGAAAAGGTTACTTAATGCGACGATTCCAAAAAATATCAATGTTTTTTGAGCCAAGTCAAAATTGGGAATCTCAACAATGAAGCCCAGAAAATAAAAACTTATGAAAGCCACAAAGCTCAACCAAGCCCTGAGTCCGTTTCTGAACTGAAATTCGGCACGCATCAATCTCTCCACTCCGGTGATTGCCCAAAAAGTGAAGATGACCACTGTTAAAAGTGCCAAATCTAAGGATTTGAATTGGATGAAAAACCAAGGTACATTGGTTGAGTTGCTGTTCACAAAATTCATAACTCCCATTCCTGACATCAGATAGATGAGCCCCAAGAACGAAAAAGTACTTTTGAACAATTTGTTTTTTTGAACAGTCTCGTTTTTCATTGACATCAAACCTATCATCAAAGAAAGGCTTTGTGCCAAAACAGCAAATGATATGTTCAAGAGGGTGAGTTTAAGTCCCAAAATGAGTTCATTATTCAACAAAAAGGTTGCCAGATAAAAACTGATGCTTAAAATGCCACCATACCACTGAAAAATGGTGGATCCGAAAAGTTTTCCGAGCATCATTTTTCTTGGGGATATGACTGACATAATTTGCCAGTCCCATGTTTTTTCTTTGATTTCATCCATAAGGCTTTCAGCCACTTGCTTTGCCCCCCAAAGCACGGTGAGAATGACAAAAGCCGAAAGAGAAATGTATCTCAAGGTCATGGTCATCTGTTCACGCCCTGAAATGGTGGATGAGAGCAAAAAAATCAAAGCCAAGATAACGGGCATCAAAATCAATCGAGTTTGGTTGAGTTCTAACCAACAATTTTTCTGAAATTCGGGATTGTTTTTTATGAATGGTGCCTGCATCATGATTTAGATTGTTTGATGGTTTTGATATATTCTTCCTGAAGGTTGAGTTTCATCTCAAAAAAGTTCAAAATGGTGAGGTTTTGATTGATGAGACAGAGCAACACTTGGTTTTCTAAACCTGCATGTTGAGGAATGCTAACCATTAGGTTTTGATGGTCAATCTCAACAGTCAACACACCATTCAGGTTTTCCAGAGTAGTTTTTGCATGATTTAAATCGCCTGCCAACTGAACAATCATTTTCTTTGAAAATTCATGTTTTTTGGTGGTGAGTGATTTTTGGTCCAGAATCTTTCCATTGTCAATCACCAACAACTCATTTGAATACTCTTCAAGTTCGGTGAGAATGTGGGATGAAACCAGAAAAGAAATACCTTCTGCATTCAAAGATTTCAGCAAGTCTGAAAGTTGATGTCTTGCTTCCGGGTCAAGACCTGATGCCGGTTCATCTAACAGCACTATTTTTGGTTTGTGGATAATGGCTTGGGCAATGCCTACTCTTTGTCTTTGTCCTCTTGAAAGTTCAAAGTTTTTTCTTGCTAACAATGGCTCAATCTCCAACTTAGAGACCACTTCAATAATGGCCTTTGTTGCATCGTCATCGAATAATCCTCTTAATGCTGCGGCATGATGAAGGCTTTGTTCAACATTGAGTTCTTCATACAAACCGAAAAAGTCTGACAAATAGCCCAATAGTCTGTGTGTTTCTCTTGGGTTTTCCACCACATCAATTCCATTGATAAAGATGTCGCCGGAAAGGGGTTTCATCAATGCGGCCATGCAACGCATGAGGGTTGATTTTCCTGCACCATTCGGCCCGACCAAGGCTGTGATGCTGCCTTCTTGGAGAGAAAAACTCACATGATTCAACGCTCTTGACTTGGGATATTCATAAACCAAATCTCTAACTTCCACTAAGGGTTTTTCAAACATGGCATTTATTGGATGAAGAATGAATTGCTTTAAACAAAAAATTTACCTGAAATGATGATAGCTAAGGTTTTGTATAGCTCATGAGTTCAGAATAACCGTCTTGCTCACCTTTTTTGTTGTAACTGATGCTTTTGATGACCCCAAAACCGGGAACATAATAATCAACTGAATTGGTTTCAATTTTCACGATGTTGTTAGTTACTTTGGTGGTTTGTGAAATTCGATAAGCTTTAAAGTTTCCTGCTTTTACGGTGATTTCTTCAAACTCTTCAACTTTTCTATCTAGAACTTCAATCATCATGTTCATCACCTGAATGCCTGAGGTGCTTGCCTTCACATTGATTGAACCGTTTTTCAGGGTGTTGCCTTTATTCATAATTATAGGATATTCAAGGTCAACAGTTTCAATGGAGATTTCCATGTCTTTCATGCTTTGCATTTGACGTGGGTCTAAGAGGTGCTTGGGGTTGATGAAAAAATTGTTTCCTTCACATCTCACTTCAATGTCTGAATCACTCACTTTTTTGCCCTTTTTGTCAGTGACCAAAGCATTCACCAGCCATGAAACTCCGTTTGAAAGTTTTGTAGATTTTTTGACGAAGCTTTTTGTTGTAGCCTCTAAATTGCCTTTTTTATCAAAAGAACCCATTTCCCAAACAGCACCTTCTTTCATGTAGGTGGCATCATTACAGGTTTGTGCAAAGCTCGATTGGATGCTTAAAAAAGAAAAAAGCGTGAAAAATTTTAGAATGCGTAGCATAAATGCAGAGGTTTAAAAAATTGTGTTTTACAAATTTTATAATAAAAAAATTCAAACACAAGTAAATACCTAACAAGCTTTGAGCATTTCATGCAAAACAAAAATTACTAATACCTATATCATCAAGGCAATTCTCCAAACATTGTTGGTGTGCAGAAGGATGTATTTTTGGAGTTGAGTGATTTTAATGCAAAACGATTTTCATGGTTTTGATCATTGCATTTCCTTCGTCTTTGAAGTTCAACACAAAGAAACCTTTCAATGAAGAGGGAAATTCTATTGTTTTTGTGGTGTTTGCAGCTTCAAAAACCTTTCTACCTGAAAGGTCAAATACTTGAACCTGTTTTGGAGAATTTGAATTGAATATTAAGCTGTTTCCGACCCAAATTATCTCTTCTCCATTTTCAATGAGGCTTTTTTTTTCGTTGTTTTGGATTGATAAAGGGGTGTCGCAAAAGGTTTTAGTGGCTTGTGTGAGCAAAAAGAAAGCATCTGCCAATTGGGTGATGATAGTTTCCATGCACACATAATCACCTGATTGCTCAAAAAAGGTATATCTTGAGGTATTAAAATCTTTGTGCCATAAATTGGCATTGTGAGCAGGTGAGAAATAAGGAGTTTGTGCTGCATGGTCTGTTGCCGGTGCCGGACCGGCAGCAATTTCGCCATAAGGAAATTTGTCTGTTTGCAGTTTGTAAATGGTAGCATAAGAGGTTTGCACAGCCGGAAGGTGGTTTTTGTTGGCGATGAAGCACAAACCCCAAGCATTTTTCCCGAAAAGATAATCTACAA
>JBDNDT010000286.1:0-4183 GCA_046718985.1 Cytophagales bacterium | reverse complement strand
TATCATGATGCCTCAACTAGATGGTGTTGAGACTTGTCGCCAAATGAGAGAGTTGCCTCACATGAAAGATGTGCATATCATCTTTTTGACTGCCAGAGCAGAGGAATATTCAGAAGTTGCCGCTTTTGAAGTGGGTGCTGATGATTATATCATTAAACCCATCAAACCAAGGGCATTGATGAGCAGAATTTCAACAATCGCTAAGAAAGACAACAAAACAGTAACAGGAAACACACCAATTAACATCAAAGATTTTCCAATACCCAACATCACAATGGGTGGCTTAGTGATTGACAAAGAGAGCTATATCGTTAAAAAAGGGAGCAAAAGCATTGCCTTACCCAAAAAAGAATTTGAATTATTATACTTTTTGGCAACAAACCCAAACAAGGTTTTCAATCGAGATGAGCTTTTGCAGACCATTTGGGGATCTGATGTTTATGTGTTAGCGAGAACCGTGGATGTTCACATCAGAAAAGTGAGAGAAAAAATCGGAGATGATTATATCAAAACCGTGAAAGGCGTAGGATATAAGTTCGATGCCAGCCATATAAAATAAAAACTCAAGTTTATGGTTTTCAACTCAGGAATGGCTGCGTTTGTGATTGGCTTAGTGGTCACTTTGGTCACCTTATTTTCTCATTATTTTTTTGGGGGCAGCTCAATTTCTTTTTATGTCATTGCTGTTATCACCTTTGCAGTCACTTATTTTCTGGTTTACTTCACTTTAGAGTTTTTGATTTTCAAAGAAATCAAAAAGATTTATGAGTTGATGGATAAGCTTAAGAAAAAAGACTTCAAAGCCCATATCAAGAGAATCAAGCATTCATTCAACCCATTAGAAAAAATCAATCAAGAAATTTTTACTTTTGCCAGCAAAAAAGAGCAAGAAATCAACGAACTTAAAAAACTGGAGCAATACAGAAGAGAGTTTTTAGCCGATGTTTCACATGAGCTGAAAACTCCGATTTTTGCCGCACAGGGCTTCATTCACACCTTGATTGATGGAGCGATTGATGACAAAACGGTCAGAGACCGCTTTTTGAAAAAAGCGGCAAAAAGCTTGGACGGATTAAATTTACTGGTTCAAGATTTGTTAACGCTTTCTCAAATTGAAATTGGTGAAATCAAAATGCAATTTCATGACTTCGATCTTTTGGAACTGGTTGAAGAAATTTTTGAACAATTAGAGAGCAAGGCAGAAAAAAAGGGAATTAAATTTAAAATCCACACTGACACTTCTAAAAAACATCTTGTCCATGCTGACCCTAACAGAATCAGGCAGGTATTGACCAATTTGATAGACAATGCCATTAAATATGGAAATGAAAAAGGTGCAGTTGATGTGTTTCTAGAAAAAGACAAAGACCACGTTCACATTATTGTCAGAGACAACGGACCCGGCATTCCACCTGAGCATTTGGGAAGAATCTTCGAAAGATTTTACAGGGTTGACAAAAGCCGTTCAAAAGAAAGTGGTGGAACAGGTCTTGGTTTAGCAATCGTTAAACATATCCTCGATGCTCATGGTTCGAAAATATCTGTTACAAGCAAAACGGGTAAGGGTAGCACTTTTTCGTTCAAACTGAAAAAAAACACTGAGAAAAATAGCGAATAAACAGTTTATAAATGCCTGAAAACCAAAAAAATGATTTCAAGAAGTTGATTGTTTGGGAAAATGATGACTATGTGTTAATCAACAAACCCCATTCCATTTCTTCCCTCGATGAAAGGCTGGGCAAAAACGGAAAAAGCATCTTGAAAATGGCAAAAGAACATTTATGATGATGCCCAACTTTGCCATAGGCTAGACAAAGAAACCACAGGCATCATGGCCATTGCTAAAAACCCTGAGGCTTATCGTCATCTTTCAATGCAATTTGAAAACAGACAAGTTAAAAAAGTTTATCATGCTGTGGTGAACGGCTCTCATAATTTAGACGGAATTGAGGTAAATTTACCCATTTCACCAGCAGGCGATTCGGCTGTGAGAATTGACAAAGAGGGCGGAAAAATAGCCCTAACTTATTTCAACACAATCAAAGCATTCAAAGATGCCACTTTGGCTGAATGCATGCCCGTCACAGGCAGAATGCACCAAATCAGAATTCACCTTTCTTGTTTGAAGGCTCCAATCGTTTCTGACAAACAGTATGGAGGAAAAGATCTGTATCTTTCAAATTTTAAAAGGAATTTCAAGTTAAAAAAAGACACAGATGAGCAAGCCATCATCAAGAGAGTTGCTCTTCATGCTTATGCAATATCATTCAAACCCCTGAATTCAGAGGAGTATGTGGTTGCCATTGCGCCATATCCCAAAGACTTTGCTGTGTTGGTGAAGTTGCTGGAAGAATACAATCAAATATAATTTTTCGGATTTCCTTTAAGTCAATACTATCAAATATAAAACCCTGATATTCAGAGAAAATAACCGACATATAAGATTTAACTATCAACATATTTAAATAGCTTTCTTTTCAAAGTGAACTTTACAGGTTGTTTATTGATTATAATTTTACTTGATTGCTAAACTAAATTTTAAATAAAATGGGCAAAGCTTTAGAGATAACCGATGCAAACTTTGATGAGATATTATCATCAGGAAAACCTATACTAGTTGATTTTTGGGCTGAATGGTGCGGACCATGTAAAATGATTGGCCCTGTTGTTGAAGAACTCGCATCAGATTTTGAAGGCAAAGCAGTGATTGGTAAACTCAATGTTGATAACAACCCTGAAATCACTTCAAGATTCAGAGTGAGCAGCATCCCGACATTGTTGTTTTTCAAAGATGGTGTTCAAGTTGACAAACAAGTGGGAGCATCACCAAAATCAATTTTAGCCAAAAAATTGGAAGGTATAGTTTGAAAAAAAGCCCTTTTTTGGGCTTTTTTTTAGATTTTTGGATAAGGCATATACATGGTAGGAAGTTTCTTGAATGATTTCTTTTTAACCATTCTTTCACCAAACTCAAAAATTAGACTCAATTCATGAGCATTTCCCCATCTTCCTGCAAGCTTTGAAATGGTATAATCAAAACTGTAACCCATTTGCAAGCCCTCAATTTTTATCCCTACCAATGCAACTATTGCGTCATTATTGATTAAACCCACTGAATTACTTTTTATTGGAAAACCCCTATACCAAAAACCCAAAACCAAAGGATCCAAATGTGTGTAAAGTCCTAAATCAAGTTGAGTAGAAATTCCTTGATGTCTTAAATTTCCTGTAAGCGTTAAACTTTTTTCATTTTGTGTAACCAAACCTCTTCTGTCAACAAACATAAATTTGTATCCACCATGCAATGAATAATATACAGCTAAGCGACTTGAAACCTGAGTTAGTGAAATATTCGGTCGGTTAAAGTTTTTAGCGGTGATTCCTACCCAAAAGTTTTTTTCTGTTAACAAGGCACCGGAAGAAACTTCGAAATAAGTTTTTCTTTCAACATTCTGTTGGGCAGTTGGGTCTATTGAATTGGGAAGATTCCCTGAAATTTGGTCTCCAAACAAATAATTCCCAATCATTGAAGACTTAAACGACAAACCGGGTTGAAGTCCAAATCTCAATGAATGACCTTGACCTAAATCAAGTGCATAAGCACCTGAAGCATTTATTTGTGTCAGAGAAAAAAGCCCATCTCTAGCATCAAAATGATTCACAAAACCGCCAACACCTGTTTTGTACTCATGGAAATATCGGTCATAAGATGCCAAATAACTGTTCAACCTCGAATTGCCTGAAGGCCATTGGGTTCTGAAATTCATATTAGCTCTTGCATAATAAGTTGCACCGGTGAATGCAGAGTTTAAATGAAGCGGAGCTGCATAGTATTGAGAAAACTGACTGTTTTGCGCTTTCAAGCCCTGATTAAAGGGAGCTAAAATCCAAATTTCTAAAAATGATATGATAATTATTTTCTTCACCTCACAAAAAAAACGACAAAAAGATAACAATAATATAAGACGAGATGTAATTTTGCCAGAGAATTCATTAAAACTATAAATCTTGGAAGCATTAAATCGTTTGACAAAAGTAGGGTGGATATTATCAATTGCCTTTTTCTTCTTCTCAATTTTCTTGAGTTATTTTTATTGGCCTGAAATTCTTGAGGTACATTTTCAAGAATCAACCGGATATTTTTACACTTTGGAAAAATCTCAGGCTTTTTAGCTGAACCGCC
>JBDNDT010000285.1:0-4207 GCA_046718985.1 Cytophagales bacterium | reverse complement strand
ATTTTTATAACCAATCTTGTTCAAAATGTCACCAACTGTAATTGAGGTGATGAAATATAAGAGAGAAACAACAAAATAAGCACCGAAGAAACAAACTTGTATCAAAGCTGCTTGAGAATAACTCAATTTGAATGCACTTTTCAAATGCGGTATTAAAATATCATTCAAACAAGTGATAAAACCCCACATGAAAAAAAGTGAAGTTAAAATGATTAAGGGTATTAAATAATTTTGCTTTTCTCCACTTTCAGATGAAATCTGAACGTTTTCGTTTGTTTGAGAGATAACCGCCATTTTATAAATTTTGTTAATAGTTAATGCATATACCGAGACAAAGTTACGAAAGTTTTTTAAATTTGATATTTCTCATAAAAAATGTGATTATATCTTGATTGGCTTTCTCTTCTAAATATCCTTTATTTTAAGCATTTAGGACATAAAATTGTGTTTTTATGATGGTTATTAGATCGAAAAAACTTTATGTTACATTTGGTTTTTTTCGATTAAATCACACATGTTTTGATTCTTTGATTTGAATTTTTAAGAAATCCAACATGCGAAACATCAAATTTTGATTGCCGGATATTAATTCATTTTTGCTTTTTATTTGACTCAAGCTTTGTACATAATTTCCACCTTTTTTCAGCTCGCTTTCAAAAGTTTCACTCATTCCATGAATAGAAGCTTCATCCATTTCTAAATGGAATTGCAAAGCAATGACATGATTATCTATCAAAAAACCTTGATTTTGGGTAGCTTCAGACCACGCTAATGGTATTGCATGATTGGGTAAATCAAAAGTGTCGCCATGCCAATGAAACACTTCAAGACTATGGGGTAATTTCAAACCGATAATTTCAGATTTTGCTTGTTCAGTGAACCATACGGCATGCCATCCGATTTCTTTTTCTTGGTTTGGATAAACGTTAGATGACAATGCATTGGCAATCAATTGAGCACCTAAACAAATGCCAAGAACGGGTATTTTTTCTTCAATTTTATCTTTAATATATGCCTTCTCTGTTTTCAACCAAGGGAATTTTTCTTCTTCATAAACGCTTTGTGGACCTCCCATAATCACAAGAAAATCAATATCATCAGGGAATTGGGTATTGTTTTCGTAAAGTTTTGTGCATGAAATTTCAAAGCCATTTTGAAAAGCCCAATTTCTGATTGTTCCCAAGCCTTCTTCTGGGTGATGTTGTAGAAAGTGAAGTTTCATTTGTTGTTATTTATTGGTTGAATAGCAAAGTTAAGTTTTTAGTAGATATTATTTTCCATGTATAGATAATAGTATATTCGATTCATTGACACTTTTTAAATTCTCACAGATAGCTCTGATTCTCACAGATGTTTTTTTGAAATCTGAATTCAATATCGTTTAGATAAGAAAATATTCCGGACGGGTATTTTAAAATTCAACCTGTGTCAGGTTTTAAATGATGAATTTAAGCTGAATTCTTTAATTTTTTTGATGATTTCAGTTGATAGTTTGTTTTCTTAAATTTCATTTTAAATCTGTTATTAAATTTAATACACAATTTTTTTTTTTTTTTTTTTTTTTTTTTTTTTTCTAATCGCAAAAAGAATGGAAAGATTATTTGAACGCCTTTATATATAGTTTACTAAAGCAAACAAAGAATGAGTCGCAAAAATTTGCCCCCCCCCAAAGGCGGTTTGCCTAAAACAAAACAATAATTGATTCAAAAAGAAAATCTAAGTTTTTGGTTTAATTAGTGTGTTTTGAACAATTCACCTTTATTCACCTCAAACCTGAAAAATAAATCAAGTCTTAATAGTTAAAAATTGACTTGCGTTTACTTTAATTATTATGTCAAAAACCAATAGTTTGGTTGACAATTAAATCCTTGATGAGCTTTTGGACTTTTGTTTTTCAAAATTGTCTATATTTGCGGAAACTTATCTCGAAAGAATGTCTTGGTTTCATCGCAAAGAAAAAGGTATCATCACTCCGACGGAGTTGAAAAAAGAAACACCTGACGGATTGTGGTATCAATGCCCATCATGCAAAAAAGTGTTGCACACAAGAGAACACAAAAAGAACTTTTATGTGTGTCCTTCCTGCAATTATCATGAAAAAATCAACAGTGAAGAATATTTCGAAATTTTGTTTGATGATAATCAATTTGAAGAAATTGACCGTCATTTAAGTTCTGGAGACCCCTTGAACTTTGTTGACACCAAAGATTATCCAAGCAGAATTGCTGCCACACAAAAGAAAACAGGCTTAGTTGATGCTGTCAGGAGTGCGCATGGATTAATGAATGGTGTGGGAATTGTGGTTAGTTGTATGGATTTCAAGTTCATAGGTGGCTCAATGGGTTCTGTGGTTGGAGAAAAAATTGCAAGAGCAATTGACAATGCAAGAGCAACAAAACGACCATTCATTATGATTTCAAAATCAGGTGGTGCAAGAATGATGGAAGCAGGCTACTCATTGATGCAAATGGCCAAAACATCCGCGAAATTAGCTTTGTTAGCTGAAGAAAAAGTTCCCTATATTTCGATTTTGACAGACCCAACAACAGGTGGGGTAACTGCTTCTTATGCCATGTTAGGAGACTTCAACATTGCTGAACCTGGTTCTTTGATAGGTTTTGCAGGACCAAGAGTAATCAGAGAAACCATAGGAAAAGATCTTCCTCCGGGTTTTCAAAGTGCTGAGTTTGTGTTAGAGCACGGTTTCTTGGATTTTATTATTGATAGAAAAGAAATGAAAGACAAGTTGACGTCACTTCTGAATATGTTAGCATGATTTGTCTTTTTTGACATTTTTTCACAATATTATTCATTTTCTAGACTCCATTTATCAAGGCTTTGTAGATTTTTCAAGTTTCTCAAGCCTTGCTTTACTTTTGTTGTCTATGCTGTTTTTGTATTCATGGTTTTTGAAGGAAATGGCTTTTTGAAAATAAAATTTTGCTTTTGGTAAATCATTTTCCTCTTCAAAAATCAATCCTAAAGAATAAGCAGAGTTGGGCGCATAATATAAATCCTCATTTTTAGGATTTGTTTCTATGCATTTGATATAGTTTTCTTTTGCAGAAGGGATTTTCCCAATGGCATGATAGAGCCTGCCTAACCTATAAAAGTACTCGTTTTGGAAAACAGGACTTTTTAATTCATCAACTTTTATTTTAGTCATTTCTTGAATAGCTTCTTTGTTATAACCTCCGTCATACATGAGTCTGAATCGCATCAAGTCTTTGTGATACTTTTCAGGTTTTTGAGCAAAACTAAGGGCTCTTTTGTCAGTGTCAAGGGTGGATTTTCCCTCTTTTTTAATTTTTTCTATATAAGTGTTGGCTGTTTCAGATTGGTTTTGCAACCAATATCCCAGATAAATTTTGAAATAAGCATCTTTCAAATAATTTTGTCCTTGATATGATTTCAAAAAGTTTTGATAGTTTTTGATTGAAGCGGTATATTCTCCTTTATAAAGATTTGCATCTCCAAGCATTCTGAGAGCATATGGTTTGGAATATAATTTTAAAGCATCTATTTTTTCATTCAATAAAGAGAAACATTCTGCTGATTGTCTATTGTTTAAATACATCGCAGCCAAGACCAATTTAAGTAAGTCATTTTCTGGGTTTTTGAGATACATGTTTTCAACTTTTGAAACAGAGGCTTCTGTTTTTTTCAACACAAATGCATCTACAAGCACTAAAGTCAAACATGATTCTTCTTGAAAAAGTGAAGGAG
Source organism: Cytophagales bacterium (assembly GCA_046718985.1). Classification (GTDB taxonomy): domain Bacteria; phylum Bacteroidota; class Bacteroidia; order Cytophagales; family UBA9547; genus JBDNDT01. The sequence continues at coordinate 481 of JBDNDT010000285.1, read as the reverse complement.
CCTGATTGCAAGCCATCAACATTTCTTTCAAACCTTCTGAAACAGTTCCTTTCAAGCCCATCAAATTGACCACCCAATGATACTTAGTAGGGATTGTTCCAATCAACACATGCAAGAGACCTAATGATTTGTAAGCCAGGTAAAAATCAGGGTGTTGTTGGACTAGTTTTTCCAAAAGAAAAAAAGCCTGTCTCAAAGACCAAGCAGCCCCTAATTCATCTCCAAACTTCATCTTCAAAACAGCCCAATGGATTTTGATTTCAGCCTGAAAATATAATGTGAATGGATTCTTATCTTTTAAGTTTTCTAAGCTTTTCAGCCTTTCAGATTCGTTTTTCTTCAATGACTGAAACCATTTTTCATCATCCAGCATGAAAAGTCCTAAGACCTCTTCCAGATTCGAAAGATAAATGCTAAAGGCGTTTTGTGGATATTTCTCAATGATGAATTTGCTGTGATGATTGAATTTTTCACTTTTGAG
>JBDNDT010000284.1:0-4231 GCA_046718985.1 Cytophagales bacterium | reverse complement strand
CATGGAATTGGTTGAAAGAAAAACCAAAGAATATGGCAAAAAGATAGCTATCAAAGGATTCAGACCCGGAAAAGTCCCGGCTTCATATGTGAAAAAGATGTATGGCACAAGCATAAAATATGAAGAAATCAACCAAATTATTTCTCAAAATATCTCTGAATATTTATCAAACAACAAAATCAATTTGTTGAGGGATCCCATTCCGAGCACTTCTTTAGACAATATTGACTTAAATCAAGATGTTGAATACAAATTTAACTTTGATTTGTTCATTGTTCCTGAATTTGAAGCGCCAATGAAAATGAAATTAAATGCTTATGAAGTAACTCTTTCTGAAGAAACATTGGAAGCAAAAATCCAAGAATTGAGAGAGAACTTGAGCGAAACGGTTGAAAAAGAAATTGTTGAAGAAAACGACTTCATTGGAGGAAATCTGAAAAAGTCAGGAACAGAGGCTGAACCTTTTAAAACCGGCGTAATGTTCGGAAAGTTGAGTGATGAAGGAAAGAAAATCTTTATAGGTCAAGCAGCAGATTCAGTTGTTAAGTTTGACATAAAACAACTTTTTGGAGATGACATCAACTCTTTGAGATTGTTCGCAGGTGTTGACAAAGAAGAAGCTGGAAAATTGGAAGGTGAATATCAATTCACCATTGAAACAATCAGTGGGAAAAAGCCAGCCGAATTAAATGAGGAACTTTTTGGCAAAATTTTTCCGGGTGAAGAAATCACAACCATTGAAAAGTTCAAAGAAAGATACAGCGAGATATTATTAAACCACGCTAGGAATGTTTCTACTACGCTTCAAAAAAGAGAACTTGAGAAGTGGTTAGATGAGCAAGTGGATGTGAAAATTTCAGAAGAATATTTAGCACAACTAAAACAGGACGGCGATGATGAAACGAAGTTAGAAAATATCGCTAAGTATTTGAAAGAAGAAAAAGTGGTTCAAAGATATTTCGAAGAACTAAAACCAAATTATAATCAACAAGAATTTTTTAACTTCTTGCTAGACATTTATGCTCAAAGAACAGGAATGTCTTCAAGTTATTATTCTTTGCCTGATTGGGCACAAAAAGTGGTCAAAGAACAAGTTGAGAAGCTTTATGCTAAAGAAAACGCTCAACATTTGAATTATTATAATTTTGTTTTCATTAAAGAATTGGTGGTTGACGAACTTTTGAAACGTCAAAATGATTTTAATAATGTAAGTGTTGACTACAACGAGTTATTAAAAAAACTTGAAGCTTAAATAAGCTGTTACCTTAGTCAAAATTCTCATATATTGTCACAAAATTTTAAATAATGGACGGAAAAGAATTTAGGAATTACGCAATCAAACACCACGGTTTCAGCAGTGCTTTTCTTGATCACTACATCGAAAGTTCGATAGCTCCGGTTGGTTTAACACCAAACATTGTTGAAGAAAGAAGAATGAACGCCGCCATACTAGACGTTTTTTCAAGATTGATGATGGATAGAATCATCTTTTTAGGAACTGCTATTGATGATTATGTGGCCAATATTGTTCAGGCTCAATTGTTATTTTTGCAATCATCTGATGCAAAAAGAGACATCATGATTTACATCAACAGTCCTGGGGGATCAGTTTATGCAGGTTTAGGCATATATGACACCATGCATTACATCTCACCTGACGTAGCAACCATTTGCACAGGCTTAGCGGCTTCAATGGGCGCTGTGCTTTTAGCAGCAGGGCATCCCGGAAAGCGTTCAGCATTACCACATTCAAGAGTGATGATTCACCAACCCTTAGGTGGAGCACAAGGTCAGGCTTCTGACATTGAAATCACTGCTAGAGAAATCTTGAAATTAAAGAAAGAGCTTTATGAAATCTTGTCAAAACACACCGGCAAAGATTATGACACCATCTGGAAAGACTCTGACAGAGACTATTGGATGATTGCCCAAGAAGCCAAAGATTATGGCTTGATTGATGAGGTTTTGATTAGGAATTAAAATAACAAGCCCATTATCGAATGGGCTTTCAATTTATTTATGGCACAACAAATTTATTGTTCTTTCTGTGGTGCAAACAAGAAAGATGTCAAATTGATGATAACTGGTTCAAATGCCAACATCTGCGACAAATGTATCACCCAAGCTTATCAGATTTTGGATGAACAATTCTCTCCAAAACTGAAAAACGGAAAAAAAGGAGATACTAAGCTCAAAAGTTTAAGACCATTTGAAATCAAAGAATATCTAGACAATTTCATAGTTGGTCAAGATGATGCTAAGAAGGTGTTATCTGTTGCAGTGTATAATCACTATAAAAGATTAGGTCAAAAAGGACAACAGGATGATGTTAACATCGAGAAATCAAACATCATTATGGTGGGCGAGACCGGAACAGGAAAGACCTATCTTGCAAGAACCATATCTCAGATTTTGAATGTGCCTTTTTGCATTGCTGATGCCACCGTTTTGACAGAAGCCGGCTATGTCGGCGAAGACGTAGAAAGCATTTTGTCCAGATTGTTGCAAGCTGCCAATTACGATGTTGAAGCTGCCGAAAAAGGAATCGTTTACATTGATGAGATTGACAAAATAGCTAGGAAAAGTGATAATCCATCTATCACTAGAGATGTGAGTGGTGAAGGTGTTCAACAAGGGCTTTTGAAATTGTTGGAAGGTTCTGTGGTGAATGTTCCACCTCAAGGAGGCAGAAAACATCCTGACCAAAAAATGATTTCTGTAAACACTGAAAATATTCTGTTCATTTGTGGTGGTGCTTTTGAAGGCGTGGATAAAATCATTGCCAGAAGAATCAACACCCAACCTTTAGGGTTTCAAATGGAGCATAACAATGAAGAAATTGACAAAGAAAACTTGTTGAAATATGTGACTGCACAAGATTTGAAACAATTCGGACTCATTCCCGAGTTGCTAGGTAGGCTTCCTGTGTTGACTTATCTCGACCCGATGGATGCTGACACATTGAAACAAATTTTGCTTAATCCTAAGAACGCCCTTGTTAAACAGTATAAAAAATTGTTTGCTATGGAGAATGTTACTCTTGAATTTGAAGAGAGTGCATTAGATTTCATTGTAAAAAAAGCTATGGAGTTTAAACTGGGTGCCAGAGGCTTGAGATCAATTTGTGAAGCCATTTTAACAGATGCTATGTTTGACATTCCGGGAAATGAAAATGTTCAGCAGTTGATCGTTTCTGAAGAATATGCTAAAGAGAAATTTGAAAAATCACGATTTAACAAATTAAAAGCAGCTTAATCAAATAAAAACACTCTTGTTTTAAGTGTTTCATTTCTTCAAATTTATTTGAAACTGATTCTGCATAGCTATACTTAAACAATGCAAAGAATCAACTAAACAGATTTCCGAAAACCAAGTTGCAAATTACTTTTACATTCTAATCAATATATTCGCAAGCAGAAGTTTTCATAGCTATTCGTTTTTTGAAAAACCTCTCCTTGCAATGTGAAATTTTGCTTTGTTTTGGGAGATTTAGGCATTTGAGTTTTCTCTCTGAATATTTGGATAGTTCTACCATGCGCGCATCCTCATATCAAAAAAGGTTTCACTGAAATATCAATGAAACCCTTTTTATTAAGAAAGCAGATTTTATTGTTTTACTTTCTTCGCTGATTATTCACTAATCACTATTTTCAATCTGTATAGCTTCTCTGAACTCACATGAACATAATATGTTCCGGCAGGCAAACTGTGATACATCACCACTGAATTTTCTCTTTTGCTGTTCACCTTGTTGTATATCATATTTCCTTTGCTGTCATAAATATCTATGGCCTCGATAGGATATTTATAAGAGATAACCGTTTCTTGTCCTGATTTTGCAGGATTTGGATACATCGAAACATCAACTCTCTCGTTTGAATTTACCAGTGAAGTGACATCAGAAATTATTTGTATGTTCACTCTGTTCGAAACCTCATTGTATGAGTCATTTGTGAACATTACTACAAAATATTGCCCTGTTTTTGTTGGTACATTGTCTGATTCAAAATTGACACTTCCTGTTGCTTTTCCATCAAAATATACATAATTTACTAATGGGTCAATGTTGGGATCGGCACCTTGATCAAAAATTCCTATCCAATCTTTTGCAATTCCGGGGCCATTTTCAAAATTGACAGATATGAGATCGCCTAAATTGTAAATTAACTTGTCCGTGCTTATGGTTGCAATAGTATCGCCAACTTGAAAATAAATGGTGTTTCCAATCGAA
>JBDNDT010000283.1:0-4235 GCA_046718985.1 Cytophagales bacterium | reverse complement strand
AAAATTTTGACTTCTGAAAAATAAATCATTCACCACCAAACTGAATGCCACAGGGTTCAGCACATCTTTAGACATATTGTTGAAGAGTTTTTCTGAATGCAATGGCACGCCTAATATACCTTGTTTGTTTCTTAGATAATATTCCCTGTAAAATGCCGCCCCGACCATGCCTCCAGAAGCACCTGTGATGAGCATGGTTTGGTTCATGAGTTTTCCTTTCGAAACGGTATCTAAAACTTGAAGACTTCTCAATGCCCAAACAGCAGCTCTTTGACCGCCTCCTGACACACACACAAATACCATTTTGGGCTTTTTTTCTTTTGGAAACTTAGCTCTCCAATTTTCTAAAATCAACATCGTTGAATCAACATCTTTCAGAAAGTTTTTATCGCTCGAAAGACTATAAACTCTGTTGAGGTCATACTGAGCTTTTTTTCCGTTATAGTTGATGCCATAAGCTTTGTATGTGGTATCAAACAGGTCATTCTTGACAATATGGTTCAAACAAAAAAACAGAAATATCACTCCGGTGATTGCCCAACCCCTAAACCAGTAAGAGAAAAATCCGGTGACCATAATGAAGAACGAAAACAAAATCATGGCACTTGCTCCGGCAGGAATTTGGAAGTAAACATTGTCTTTGAAAAAACTTAACACCAAAATGCTCACAAAACCAATCAATTGGATGATAGCTGCATTGAGGTGGTTTTGGTCAAACACTTTTGAGATAAATTCTTTGTCATAAACTTTGGTCTTGTCAATTTTTACCCATTTGAACGGCAAATCATAATAGTAATCAACCCTTGTTTTTTTCTTGAAAGGATTCACTTTGAATTGTTTCATCACGTTCACTTTGCTCACTTGCGTGTGCGAAATGGTTTTGTCAATCTTTTGGGCTAACAGTTTGAAAATGTCTTTGTTGGTGAATATGAAATAAAAATACATCAACACATGAATGCTCAAAAAAGCCAACACAAATGCAACTGCTTGAATGATGATTTCATCGGTTGATTTGAAGCCGCTTTTGGTTTGAAATTTGAAAAATGCAACAAGATAAGTGATTAAGAATGCTAATGGAATAATGCTGTTGTTGATCACGAACTTACCAAAGGGCTTTCTCAACGTAGCCAAAAATGAAAACCTGGAACTGTCTAAGATATAGTTGGTGATTTGGAAAGACATGGAAAAAGCACCAAATGAAAATCCCATGATTGCTAAGCTGACCCAATTAACTTTGTCGAGATATTCAGGGTCTAAGAAGAGATAGGGAATTCCAAAAAGCCTTCCAAAAGCTTGCGTGCAAAAAACAAACAAAAGCGCCCAAATGAACATCATCACTTGGTTTTTTTTGATATTGTTCAAAAAAAGTTGAACAGGGAAAGAAAATACTATCCTAAAGAGAACAAATTCAACTAAATTTTTCCATAGCGTTCTTACCCACACAATCATGCTCAGCTGTTGACAATTTTCATTCGAACTAACGGTTTTTTTGGGATTATGTTGGGTTTTTATTTAAATCTTCAATGTTCTTGAGTTTAAAAATTAATGAAATTTACTTTGAACATCCTTGCAAAAGGGATGTCGCGGTTTATTTGAGCCCCTTTTTGTGAAAGGTCTCTTTTACTTTCCAAAAGTTTATGGCAGTTGTTGAGATTTATAAAACTTTTGGAGAGTATTCCACAACAAATATCGAGCCTCAACAACCCGAATAACCCAAAGGGAGCTTGCTTATTTTTATAGAATATCTGAAATTTTGTAATGCATAACAGTTTTGGAATTTTCTGATGTTCTGCCCCCCTCACTTGAATTTCGCTTTCAATTTTGCTAGTTGGTCTTGAAGATCGCCTACTGATTCTTCAATTTTGACGTTTTTAGCAACATTTTTCTGTTTTTGACCCTCTCCTTTCATGCTGAGAGAAATTCTTTTTCTAGCAATGTCCACTTCCATCACAGTCACCTCCACTTTTTGTTGCACTTTCAACACTTCGGCGGCAGATTGAATAAACTTGTCGGTGATTTGACTGATATGGACAAGGCCGTCTTGGTGGACTCCAATGTCAACAAAAGCCCCAAAATTGGTGACATTGGTCACGATTCCGGTCAATTTCATCCCTATTTTCAAATCTTCAATGGAATTTACACCCTCAGCAAATTCTATATTTTCGAATTTCTTTCTAGGGTCTCTTCCCGGTTTTGAAAGCTCTTCCATGATGTCTTTCAGGGTCGGCAAGCCCACTTCAGTGGTGGCATATTTTTCGAGTTTTAATTGCTTCCTGAGTTGATCGCTGTTCATCAATTCACTCACGCTTGAGTTCAGGTCTTTGGCCATTTTCTCCACAAGTTCATATCGTTCAGGGTGCACAGCGCTAGAGTCTAAAGGATTCTCGGCATTGTTGATTCTCAAAAAAGCGGCGGCTTGTTCAAATGCTTTTTCTCCAAGTCTCGGCACTTTTTTCAAATCATTTCGCGATTTGAAAGCCCCATGTTGATTTCTGAAGTCAATGATGTTCTGTGCCAAAACCGGCCCCAAGCCTGAAACATAAGTGAGCAGTTGTTTGCTTGCGGTGTTGAGTTCAACCCCAACGGCATTCACTGAATTGACCACCACATCATCTAAGGCTTTTTGCAGCTTGGTTTGGTCAACATCATGTTGATATTGACCCACACCGATTGATTTAGGGTCAATCTTTACCAATTCAGCCAATGGATCCATCAATCTTCTGCCGATGGAAACAGCTCCTCTAACGGTCACATCTTTGTCAGGAAATTCCTCTCTAGCCACATCAGATGCTGAATATATCGAAGCGCCGCTTTCGTTGACAATCAGGGTAATCACGTTTTCTAATTTTAAGCTTTTTACAAAGCTTTCGGTTTCTCTTCCGGCTGTGCCGTTTCCGATAGCAATGGCTTTCACCCCGTGTTTTTCCACCAAAGAGCGGATGATGTTGCCCGCTTCGGTTGTTTTCTTTTGTGGCTCATTCGGATAAATCGTTGAGTCTTCCAACAACTTACCTTGAGGGTCTAAAACCACAAGTTTGCAACCCGTTCTGAAACCCGGATCCAATGCCAAAACGGTTTTTCTGCCCAAAGGAGGTGCCATCAACAACTCTTTGGCATTTTCGGCAAAAACTTTGATGGCATCGCTGTCAGCAATTTCTTTTCCCTTGAGCCTGATGTCAGTTTCGATTCCGGGTTTGAGCAACCTTTTGTAAGCATCAGCAATCGCTTTTTTAATTTCTTTGGCAATATTGTTGTTGCTTTTTGCCGTGATCACTTTGTTTTCAATGTCTGTGATAGCAGATTCATTGTCTATTTCAATGTCAAGAGTCAAAAAGCCTTCTTTCTCACCTCTCCTCATGGCCAAAAGTCGGTGAGAAGGAACGGTTTTCAATGGTTCATTCCATTCAAAATAATCTTTGAATTTTTGCCCTTCAGTTTCTTTTCCATTGATCACCCTTGAAACCAAAATGCCGTTTTCCCAAAATAAATGACGCATTTTCTCCCTCACTTCTTTGTTTTCAGCAACTGTTTCAGCAATGATATCCCTCGCGCCTGAAAGGGCTTCGTCAGAGTTGTTTACCCCAAGTTCAGCGTTGATATATTTTTCAGTCTCGACATCAAGATTGAACTCTTTTTGTTCTAAAATCAACATTGCCAAAGGTTCTAAACCTTTTTCTCGGGCAATAGAAGCTTTGGTTTTTCTTTTGGGCTTGAAAGGCAAATACAAATCTTCAAGTTGCACCATGGTTTGGGCTTCATTGATTGATTTTTCAAGTTCAGGGCTGAGTTTGCCTTGCTCTTGAATAGATTTCAAAATGGCAGTCCTTCTTTTTTCCAGTTCCCTGAGTTCTTCGATTCGGTCTCTGATTTGAGCAATTTGAACTTCATCTAAACTGCCGGTCATTTCTTTTCGATATCTCGAAATGAAGGGCACTGTGGCACCACCATCCAGCAGTTCAACTGTTGACGACACGTTCTTAACGGGAATGTTAAGTTCAGAAGAGATGATTTTAATGAAATTTTCCAAGGACTCTGTTTTTTTTTGATTGCAAAATTATGCCCTAAAATGGTTTGAAAAAAATATGCTTGTCAGAATCATTGATTCCGGAGTTTTTTGTTAATTATTTTTTGGGCGACCCGCCTTAGGGCGGCCGTGCTTTCGGGGCTCGCTCTTTTTTGTTCCGCTACGCTACACAAAAAAGGAGCTCAAACAAACCCCTCAATCACTGTTGCGA
>JBDNDT010000282.1:0-4236 GCA_046718985.1 Cytophagales bacterium | reverse complement strand
GCAACTTTTTTGATTTCAAAATCAGATTTTATGGCATGTGGGGGTTATGACGAAAGCATGAGGCGAGGATTAGAAGATTGGGAGTTTTTAATACGATTGCTCAACCCTAATGACTTGGTTTTGAAAGTATCAGAAACTAAAGTTTTCTATAGAATTCGAGAGTCATCCAGAAACAACTCTTTGAACAAAGAAGAAATGCAAGCTTTGAAAAATTATATTTATTTAAAGCATTTGCCAAAATACATTGAATATTTCGGAGATTACATAGAACTTTACAAAGAGAATCAAAGCAATAAAGAACAGTTAAAGGCTATTCTTCAATCAAATACTTTCAAAATTTCTAAAAAGATAACAAGATTTTTTCCATTCAAATGAATAAAGTCAGACCCATAGCCATCCACCTTCCTCAATTTCACCCTTTCAAAGAAAACAATGAATGGTGGGGAGAGGGTTTCACTGAGTGGACTAATGTTACAAAAGCTAGACCCAGATTCGATGGACATTATCAGCCACATTTGCCCACAGAAACAGGGCTTTACGACTTGCGTGTGCCTGAAGTGAGAGAGATGCAAGCCTCAATGGCGTTAGCACACGGAATTGAAGGTTTTTGCTATTATCACTATTGGTTCAATGGCAAAAGACTGATGAACCAACCCCTGGATGAAATATTAAAATCCAAAAAACCCGATTTCCCTTTCATGTTTTGTTGGGCAAACGAAAATTGGTCTAGGCGTTGGGATGGTGAAGACAGCCAGTTGCTTATCAAGCAAGATTACAGTACCGAGGACGATATTCAACACATTCGATTTCTGGGAGAGTCTTTTTTCAAAGACGATAGATATATAAAAGTTGAAGGGAAACCATTTTTTGTAGTCTATCGCCCTGCAAACTTTCCTGATATCAAAAAAACCGCCGAATTATGGCGCTATGAAATGTACAAAATGGGGTTTAAGGGAATTTATCTAGGTTATATGAATGGTTTTGACTACAAGAAAGACCCAAAAGACATTGGGTTCGATTGTGCCATAGACTTCCAGCCTGATTTTTACAGTTTCCCTAAACCGGTGAACAACTACATGACTTTTTGGGAAAAAATAGGACTAAAAAAATACAGACCCAACAACAGAGTGGATAGACATTTTGATTATCTACAAATCATGGACATTATGTTGAGAAATTGGAAGTCAAAAAGCTATAAAATCTACCCCTCATTATTTCCCATGTGGGACAATTCAGCAAGACGAAAAAAAGGTGCAGAAATTATCATCAATTCCAGCCCTGATGCATACGAAAATTGGCTGTCAGAAATTTTGCGAAGTTTCAAACCATATACAAATGAAGAAAACTTTATCTTCATCAACGCATGGAACGAATGGGCAGAAGGCAACCATTTAGAGCCCTGTGTGAAATATGGAAATCAATATTTGGAAGTGACCAGAAATGTTTTAAAAAAATAACCTTATGAAAAATAAAAAGCTTTTTGAGATGTTTTTGTTTTTTTGTTTCTTACTTTTTCCTAGGGTAATTTTTATAGGTTCGGAACAGTTGACAATAGACAGTTCTTGGATATTAGCACTACGTATGAGTTTAGAAAAAGACCTGGTTTTCGGAAAAGAGTTTATTTTCACCTATGGTCCCATGTTTTATTTCCTCTTTCCCAAATTTGTTTCTGGTTTTTCGGCAATTACAAGTTTGTTTTTTGGGGTCATTAATGCACTCTTTGTACTTGGGTTAGTTTGGGCTTTGATACAGAACGAAACTAAACCAAAAAAAGCACTTACTCTCATGGTATTAGTTACGCTATTTGGATCACATTGGATTTTCTATCAAGACTCTATGTACTTTTACCTGTATATTCTTGCCTATTCTTATTTGGCTTTTCGAACAGGAAATAAATATTTTTTGATACCTGTTTTATTTTACACAATCATTTCCTTCTATTACAAGTGCAATACAGGGCTTATTGCAGTAGTTTATAGCCTTATGTTTTTTGTTTTTATGTTTTATCAAAAAAAACTCAGTTTCAAATCTATTTTAGGGCTTATTGCAATCTTATTCGTGGGCTTGCTTGGGTTTAGTTATTTGTTTTCCATAGACCTCTCCGGCTATGTTTCCAATAGCATTCACTTGATAGATGCTTATAATGACGCTATGGTCAAAACTCCTTCTTTGAAGTCATTAATATTGGTTTTTGGGGTTGTTACATCATTTGTTTTTGTAATTTTTTATTTGGGTATTAGAAACACGATTTTATCTGCAGAACGTTTATTTTTTAGCTTGAACATTTTAGCATACGCCTTTTTGCTATACAAGCAAAACATTGTAAGGGAAGATGGAAGAATAGATTTTTTTTTTTCGGTGATTTTGTTTGTGATGCTGTTTTATCTGAAAGTAAACCATACCAACGAAACAAAAGTAAGAAATGTTGAAAACTATATGTTGCTTCCTTTGGCATTGGTACTGTTGAATGCCATTTCGATTGATTTTGTAGAGTATAGAATGAGCCAATACAAGAATTTCTTTTTTCAAAATGAAGTAACTACACTTTTCGGTAAAAAGCCTAGGACAGAGGCAAAACAAATAAGAAAGATACCCGAGAGCATCACAAGTAAAATAGGGGAGAAATCGGTAGATGTGTTCCCCTATGAAATTTCAGTAGCTTACTTCAATCGGTTAAACTATAGCCCAAGACCAATCATACAATCGTATTCCGCCTATGATATGCATTTGATGGAGAAAAACAAAGCTAAATTCGAAAATCTGAAATATGCTCCTGAAGTAGTGTTACAACACTTAGGCTCAATTGATGATAGAAACCCTTTTTGGGATGATGCAATGTGTATTATTCAATTTTTAAAAAACTACTATGTCTCTGATACTTTTTCGACCTCTGATAAAATTAAATTCATTGTCCTAAATAAAAGAGACACTTCATTAAGAATGAATGAAAATCATTTATTAGGAAAAAAAATCAAATCAAAGGAAACCCTTATAATTCCAAAATCTGAGAACATATTGATGCTTAAAATTAAAAATAATTTATCGTTTGTCGGAAAGTTAAAACGATTTTTATTTCAACCTTCTGTTGTTTACTTAGAATCCTATGTGGGTGAAGAAAAGTTCAAAGAGAGGTTGGTTATGCCGGTGATGGAATTTGGTGTACCTATCAATAAATCTGTTCGTTCGTTTGACGAAATGTATAGTTTTTACACCAGTCAAAACAATCTTCAAACCGACTCTATAAAAATCATTTATGAACCGAGATGGTTTAAAGAAGAAATGCAAATTGATTTAGTAGAAATTAGTTTGAAATGAAATACAAAGCTTTATCTTTCTTTCAAATCCTATTTTTTTCAACCATCCATTAGTTAAATAATTCCTTAAAGAGTAGTTTTGTGTCCTGAAATAATTGTGTGAATGACAACATTAAAAATCGCAATCCAGAAGTCCGGAAGGCTTAGCGAAGACTCTTTGCAATTGATAAAAGCCTGTGGAATTGATTTTAACAAAAGTGATAACAAGCTGACATCCAAAGCTTTTAATTTTCCTTTAGAGTTCCTCTTCTTGAGAGATGATGACATTCCCGGTTATGTTCATGATGGTGTCGCTGATATTGGAATCGTCGGTGAAAACGTTTTTGAAGAAAAACAATATACTGCAAGATTGGTCGAAATGCTCGGATTCTCAAAATGCAGATTATCAATAGCGGTGCCTAAAACTTTCAGTTACAATGGTATAGAAAGTTTAAGAGGTTTGAGCATCGCCACATCTTATCCCAACATCTTAAAAAAGTTTCTCTCAGATAACAAAGTGAATGCTGAAATTCATGAAATCAGCGGGAGCGTTGAAATTGCTCCAAACATCGGCCTCACGGATGCCATTTGCGATTTGGTGAGCTCTGGTAGCACACTCATCAGCAATGGTTTGAAAGAAACTGACGTAGTGATGCATTCTCAAGCCATCATGATTGCCAATGAACACTTGAACCAAGCCCAAAACGAAATCCTTGACCAACTGGTTTTTAGAATCAAAGCGGTTCAAAGGGCGAAAAAACAAAAATATATTTTGCTCAACTTTCCCAATGATGCCAAGGATGCTATCATTGGCTTGTTGCCGGGTGTGAAAAGCCCTTCCATTTTGCCATTGGCAATTGATGGGTGGAGTTCTTTGCATTCTGTGGTGAACGAAAATGATTTTTGGGAAGTCATCGAAAAGCTGAAAGAAGCCGGTGCTGAA
>JBDNDT010000281.1:0-4250 GCA_046718985.1 Cytophagales bacterium | reverse complement strand
TCTTGGGTTTAAAAATGATGACCGATATCATCCCGATTATGTAGTTTCTCACAATTCAACAGAAATCAAGGCAATTGCTGTAGAAAGTGTGAACTTAGTATATCAACATATTCAATACCACAATGTGATTGCATTTGATGAAGCCCAGTTTTTTGAGCCTGATATCGTTTCCGTTTGTGTTGATTTGGCAAACAAAGGAAAAAGGGTGATAGTTGCAGGGCTTGACAAAGATTCTTTTGCAAAGCCCTTTGGTTCAATGAATGAATTGATGTGCACGGCTGAATATGTCACCAAGTTGCATGCCATTTGTTCTGTTTGTGGAAGTATAGCCTCTTTCACATTTAGAAAGAAACCTTCAAAGTCTTTAGTGTTGATTGGTGAGAAAGATATTTATGAACCAAGGTGCAGACATTGCTATTATGGTGCTAATTACAATATTTTTTGAAATTGTCGTTAATTCTATTAATGATTTCAATTACAAATTTCATGCGCTTCAAAAGCATCAATACCTTGATTGTGTTGGCTTTCTGCCAATCTTTTTCTCAATCTAACTTGTCAGTTGGTCAATGGGCTAATCACTTTCCTTTGATGAAAACCAATTCTTCTGCTAAGGGCAATGGTTTCATTTGGGTAGGTTGTGATTTCGGCATGTTCAAGTATGATTATGAAGAAAACTCAACGGAGTCTTTCAGAACTTACGAATCTTTTGCAAACTTTGAAATTGCTGCTTTAAGCTTTAACAACCAAACCAAAAGCTTTGTAATTGGATACAAAACCGGGGATCTTGATATTGTGGAACAAAATGGAAACACAACAACAATGTCTCAAATCAGAAGGTCATTGTTGTTGGGTGATAAATTAGCCAATCATCTTTTCAATCATAAAAATTTATGTTTCGTTAGCACTGATATCGGGCTTGTTGTGGTTGATGTTAATGCCAAAAAAGTATTAGAGACATTTAGTAATGTTTCACCGAATGCACAAAGCACTGTTGCAAGAAATTCTACTTTATTGAACGACACACTGTATCTTACTGAGAAAAACGGAAGGTTGATATATGTGCCTTACAGGTCAAACATCAATAAAATGGATTTTCAAAATTGGCGTGTGTTGAACGCAACAAATGGTGTTAATGAAGGGATTAATTCTGTTTTCGCCATTGGAGAAAACCTTTTTGTGTTCACAAACTCTTCAAAACTATTGAAGAAAAATGGAACCACCTTTTCAGACCTAGGATATGCTCCACATAATTCAAGTTTTAGAAAATTCAAAGTTGTCTCGGATGAAAATTTTGCTTTGATTTATGATTCTCAAGTTCACATTTTAAATAAAAATGGTGATTTCAACTTTTCAATAGAAAGGAATGATGTCACTGATGTTGAAACAGATGGTTCTGTTTATTACCTAACTACACGAGAAAAAGGTATTGTCAAATTTCAAAATAATCAGTTTTCCAGCCCCGTTTTTCCTAACTCACCATTTAACTTAACTTTTTCAAGATCATTTTTTGATGATGGTAGAACTTATTTTATGCCTACCACAATCAACATTCCTTCAGGAGCGGCTAATGTTCCCATTCCGTTGACTATGAGTATTTTTGATGGAAAAGAATGGATGAATGTGAGTCGTGAAAGTCATCCGAGTTTTGTGTTTAACAATGCTTTTGATGGCACAGTTGTGGGTGATAGTCTTTATTTTTCAAACTTTGACGGAATGGGTGTGGTACATAAAAAATCATTTGAAGGGAAAAATCTCAGTAAAAGTTTACCGCCGCTCAACACAAATGGTCAGCCCGGAAGCACACCTTTCTATATGTCTCTTATGAAGAAAGACCAAAATAACAATCTATATATCACCGGTTTTCTTGCAGGATTGGAGACAGCACCGATGTTTCACAAAAGAAATGCAAGAACTAAAGAATGGCAAAGCTTTAACATCAATATTCCGGCAGGAAGAATCATGCTTGATATGGTGATGGACAATTCAGGAAATAAATGGATTTTTTCTGCCCATTTCCCATCAATTGCGGGAACTCGAATCAATGGAGAGGGGTTAATAGTATTCAATGAAATTAGCAATCAGTTCAAAAGATTAACCACACTACAGGGCAATGGAAATTTGACAAGCACAAAGATTTATTGTGTTGAAAAAGCACAAAATGGTGAAATATGGGTAGGGACAGATAATGGAATCAGTGTGTTTTTCAATCCGGAAAGAGTTCTTTCGAGCAGTACAGGGTGGGATGCATCAGTACCGGTTTATGATTCAAGAGCCTTGATGAGGGAGAAAACAGTTACTGCAATCAAAGCTGATGCAGCAGACAGAAAATGGATTGGCACACAAACAGAAGGTGCTTGGCTTTTTACAAATGATGGTAGCCAATTGATTTATAATTTCAACACCTCAAATAGTCCTTTGCCCTCTGATAATATCATTGCCATCGACATCAACCCTAGAAATGGGGAAGTAATGTTCAGCACTGAAAAGGGAATGGCTTTCTTTAGAGAGGGGGTAGCTTCAACAGCAGAAAACTTAGGAACTGCAGAGATTTTTCCCAATCCGGTCTCTGAAAATTATTCCGGTAAAATCACTTTCGGTTCATTAGCTCAAGACGCAGTGGTGAAAATCACTGACGTTTCAGGAAAATTAGTGCATCAAACACAAGCATTGGGAGCAACCGCTTTTTGGGATGGAAATGACTTGAATGGAAGAAGAGCGAAAACAGGTGTATATTTGGTATTTACCTCAACTAAAATGGGAGAAGACAAACTGGTAGGTAAATTCATAATCAAGAACTAAAATTTGCGAGATTATCAAACATAAACTACAATTAACCTTTGAAAAAAGAGACTTCTTTGAGAAATGTAATAAATTCTCTTTGTTGATGGGTAAGTTTTTAAAACTTGCATTTGGGCAAACCTCCTAAGGGAGACCGGGCTGGCGAGTCTCGCTCTTTTTGTGAAAAACTCTCCAATAGATTAATCTCACTCCTAAAATCCATGAAATTAGGAGAGTTGAATCCGTGTTACCAAAAGTAGAAAATCAAACGATAGCGAATCCCTTTTACATCGACTAAAAACAGTAAAGTTTAATTTATCGCAAATTAACGATTAGTTAACATTTGCTTAATAATTGCTTTAAATAGCTTTATAAATTCTCCGTTTTGTGAAAATTAATCACATTCATTTAACATTGGCGAAATCTAACTTTGATGGTCGATAGTTAATTTTGCAAACTGAAATTTGCCGTGAAAAATCATTACAAAACTATTGTCATTTCTGATGTGCATCTGGGCACAAGTGGTTCCAAAACAAAAGAGTTAGTTAGGTTTTTGAAAATCAACTCCTGCGACTTGTTGATTTTGAACGGTGATATCATTGACGGGTGGCAACTCAAAAAATCAGGTGTTTGGAAAAGAAGACATACCAGATTCTTTCAGAGAATCTTGAAAATGATTGAAGAGCATGACACAGAAGTTATTTATTTGAGAGGCAATCACGATGATTTTTTAGACCAGGTCTTGCCCATGAAAATCGGCAAATTAAGCATCGTAAGAGATTTTATTTACGAATCAAACGGTAAAAAATATTTTGTGGTGCATGGTGATATTTTTGACAGCATCACCACAAACATGAAATGGCTTTCTTACCTAGGTGACATTGGTTATACTTTCTTGTTATGGCTCAATAAGCAATATAATTATTATCGAACTAAGAAAGGTTTACCCTATTATTCACTTTCACAACAAATTAAATTGAAAGTGAAATCTGCGGTGAACTTCATTTCAGAATATGAAGATAAACTTTCTCTCTTGGCAAAGGAAAAAAATTGTGACGGCGTAATATGTGGTCACATACATCACCCTGAGATCAAAGAAATGAATGGTGTTCAATATTTAAATTCAGGAGATTGGGTGGAGTCTTTGAGTGCATTGGTTGAAGATTATGACGGTGAATGGAGTTTGGCATATTACAATGAAACCAAAAAAATCAAACCTATTTATGATTTGAATTACCAAAAACCAAAACATACTTCATCAATTGATGAGCATAATAAGTTGTGAGAGGTTTTTATTTATTTTTCAAAACTTTGAATTCTAATGTGTGGGTTATTACTGTATTAGCACAGAGTTGATTAGTTCTTTGCCCATATAATTATTCACTGACTCGAGGATTTTTTGTTTTGACATCAATAGTTCATTTCTCAAGGGTGCAGAATCTACCTTGATAACCAATTGGTCTTTTTTAAGT
>JBDNDT010000280.1:0-4258 GCA_046718985.1 Cytophagales bacterium | reverse complement strand
AAAATCCCGAAGGGATGACAAGATTATAGAAAAAATGACAACCGAATAAAAAATCCCGAAGGGATGACAAGATTATAGAAAAAAATGATAAATGAACAAAAAATCCCGAAGGGATGACAAGATTATAGAAAAAATGACAACCGAATAAAAATCCCAAAGGGATGATATGATTATAGATGATATGATTGTAACGATGAACATACCACCAACCGAAAAACCCCGAAGGGGTGGCATTTATTTCACCCCTTCGGGGTTGATTAATCTTTCATTTTCGCATTTCTATAATATTGTCACCCCTTCGGGGTTAAAATCATAGCATTATGGCAGGAACATTTTCACAAATTTATATCCAATACGTTTTTGCTGTAAAAGGCAGAGAAAATTTATTGCAAAAACCTTGGCGTGATGAAGTGTTCAAATACATTGCAGGGATTATCAAAGGCAAAAATCAAAAACCTATTATCGTTAATGGTGTCGGAGACCACGTTCACGTATTTGTCGGTCTAAAGCCAGCAATGAACATCTCCGATTTAGTGAGAGACATTAAAAACAATTCTTCCAATTTTGTCAACGAACAAAAGTTCATCAAAGGAAAATTCTCTTGGCAAGAAGGATACGGCGCTTTCTCTTATGCTCATTCTCAAATTGAAAATGTGTATCAATACATTGCCAATCAGGAAGAACATCATAGAAAAAAAACATTCAAAGAAGAATACCTTGATTTTCTTCAAAAATTTGAAATTGAATACAACGAAAAATATTTATTCGAATGGATAGATTAACTATATCACCCCTTCGGGGTTTAATTGACTTTTGGTTTGCATTGAGCTATAATCTTTTCATCCCTTCGGGATTGCAAAACAAAATCGGTATTCTATTGTGCAAAATCTTTAAGAAAATCATTAGCTGCTCAATAAAGATGCTCAATAGATATCAAGAAAATATGCCAGCTACATACCATTTTGGGCTTAAAACCTTATTTGATGGTTATTTGACCACCTCAGAATTCTTATGTGATGGTTATGTGATAGGTGGCGCCAATAACCAATTCAAACCATTGATAATCAATGCTTTATTATGTGATGGTTATGTGATTGGCAGCCCGATTTTATTTGATGGTCATTTGATAAAAGAGAAATTATGAACGAAGCAGAAACAAGAGCAGAACTCATAGACCCAAAGCTAATAGCTTGTGGTTGGGGCGTTGTAGAAGGCTCTAAAGTCCTTCGTGAGTACAATATTACTGCTGGGAAAATACAATCTGGCGGTGGCTGGTCCGTGAACGGTGTCGAACGGAGGGGCAAGAGAGAAATTGCCGATTATGTGTTGGAGTACAAAGGCATTAAATTAGCAGTTGTAGAAGCTAAAAGTGATGAATTGGAAGTTGGCGAAGGCGTAATGCAAGCCAAAAAATATGCGGAGAAACTAAAATTAGAAACCACATACAGCACCAACGGAAAAGCCATTTACCAAATCTGTATGAAATCAGGAGAAGAAGGTTTGGTAACCGATTTTCTAAGCCCTGATGAACTTTGGAATAAAACATATCCGGTGGCTTCGACAGGCTCAGCCACCGAAGAAGAACGAGCTCGTGCTGAGCTTGTCGAAGCATGGAGAGAGAAGTTTGCCAATGTTTCTTTTGAAGACAAAAGCGGAAGTTGGCAGTTAAGATATTATCAGGAAATTGCCGTTCAACGAACCGTTGAAGCCATTGCACAAGGCAAAGAAAGAATTTTGCTGACCCTTGCCACAGGAACAGGAAAAACGGCAATCGCTTTTCAAATTGCGTGGAAACTGTTTCAAACCCGTTGGACGGTTCGACAAACTCACCGACCACCGGGGGCTGAGCTTGTCGAAGCCCCAATTTTAAGAAGACCAAGAATTTTATTTTTAGCCGACAGAAACATATTAGCCGACCAAGCTTACAATTCATTTTCGGCATTTCCCGAAGATGCTTTGGTGCGGATAAAACCCAATGAAATAAAGAAAAGCGGAAAAGTGCCGACCAACGGCAGCATTTTCTTTACCATTTTTCAAACCTTTATGACTTCGACAAGCTCAGTCACCGCCACAAAAACAAGGGTTGCTGAGCTTGCCGAAGTAGATTTTGCTGAAATTCTGAATATTGAAAATGGGAAACAGGGATATATGTATATTCTTCAATGTGCAGATGGGAGTTTTTATACAGGCAGTACAAACAATTTGCAAAGAAGAATTGAAGAACATAAAAGTGGTAAAGGAGCAAAATTTACAAAGGAGCATTTTCCAATAAAATTGGTTTATTACGAAACTTTTGATAGAGTTGATTTAGCTTTTAAAAGAGAAAAACAAGTTCAGGGTTGGAGCAGAGCTAAGAAAATCGCTTTGATAAATGGCGACAAGGAGCAACTTATAGCACTCTCTAAGAACAAAGGTATTATTGAGCCAAAGGTCGCTGAGCCTGTCGAAGCGTTTGGCGAATATCCACCCGATTATTTTGATTTTATCATCATTGACGAGTGCCACCGTGGCGGAGCAAATGACGAAAGCAGTTGGCGAGCCATTTTAGAATATTTCAGTCCGGCAGTTCAATTAGGTTTAACTGCAACTCCAAAGCGAAAAGACAATATTGATACTTACAAATATTTTGGCGAACCTGTTTACATCTATTCGCTGAAAGAAGGTATTAATGACGGCTTTTTAACACCTTTCAAAGTAAAACGTATCAAAACCACTTTGGACGATTACCGCTACACTTCAGACGACACGATTGTGGAAGGAGAAATTGAAGAAGGCAAATTGTATGAAGAAAAAGACTTTAACCGCACGATTGAAATTGTAGAACGAGAAGCCAAGCGGGTAAACATATTTTTAGATGAAGCCAACCAAAACGAAAAAGCAATTATTTTTTGTGCCAATCAAGGACACGCAGCATTGATAAGAGATTTGGTAAACCAAAAACGGGCTTCGACAGACTCAGCCCCCGATAACCGCTCCCTGAGCTTGTCGAAGGGAGACCCATTTTATTGTGTTCGTGTTACCGCCAATGACGGAGAAGAAGGCGAAAGATTGTTGAGAGAATTTCAAGACAACGAAAAAACAATTCCAACCATTCTTACGACTTCGCAAAAACTCTCCACGGGAGTTGATGCACGGAACATTCGGAACATCGTTTTGCTTCGTCCGGTCAATTCAATGATTGAGTTTAAACAAATCGTTGGACGTGGCACACGCTTATTTGACGGCAAAGAGTTTTTTACCATTTATGACTTTGTAGATGCCTACAAACACTTTTCAGACCCTGAATGGGACGGAGAACCTTTGGAAGAAGAACCAAGCGGAGTAAAAGAACCAAAAGGAGAATACAAGCCAAGAGAACCTAAAGAGCAGACAGAAACCGTACGCAAGCAGAAGATAAAAATCAAACTACGAAATGGCAAAGAAAGAGAAATACAATCTATGGTTTCCACTTCGTTTTGGAGTGCAGACGGCAAACCCATTTCGGCAGAAGAATTTTTGAATAATCTGTTTGGCGAGTTGCCTAAACTATTCAAAGACGAAGAAGAATTGCGGAAACTTTGGAGCAATCCAATGACAAGAAAAGTATTACTTGAAAATTTAGATGCAGCAGGTTTCCCTAAAGACGATTTACTGACTTTGCAAAAGTTGGTAGATATGGAAAAAAGCGACTTGTATGATGTATTGGAATACGTTTTCAATGGCGACTATATCGCAATGACCAGAGAAGCCAGAGCCAAAGCAGCCGAAGCGACCATCTTTGCCTTACTCAACGACAAACAAAAAGAGTTTATCACTTTCGTGTTGAGTAAATACATTGAAACAGGAGTGGACGAACTCGACCAAGAGAAACTACCAATTTTGCTGATAAACAAGTATCAATCATTGGAAGACGCAAAAGAAATTTTGGGAGACGTGGCAAACATCAGCAAACTGTTTATAGAATTTCAGGAACATCTTTACAAACAGAATGCAGCGTAATGACAGGAAAAAATCTCTGACAAACTTTATGTAACCGCTTATATGACTTTAGAATTTCCTGATGCGCCTCAAAAAGGGGAAGTATTCTTCTTAGAAAAAAACGGAAAAAAGTCTAAGGCAATGATCACTGGAATTTACAAAAAAGACAGTTTGGTAGAAATCCTGATTTCAAGAGAAAAGGGTGAGCTTTATCAGCAATACTACCATTTTGTTGTTAAACAAGAAATGTAACCATCAAGACCGAACATCTTTCTTTTTTTGTGCTCACAAAGCATATTTC
>JBDNDT010000028.1:0-11948 GCA_046718985.1 Cytophagales bacterium | reverse complement strand
GCGTTGGGTAATTAACTAAACCCACAAATGGAAAATCAACATAATTATTGATGGTAAATTCAAATTGCGCAATTTCAGCTGCTGAAAAGCCTAATTCATCAAAGTTTTGAGAAGCTATCGAAGGAGTTCCGAATTCCACAGCCCAAGAACCTGCACCTGTTGTGTCATTGTAACCGTCACGGTTCAACACCGGATGATAAGGGTTTTTCTGTGGGATGTTGAAAGCCTGAGCTAAAGGATAAAGCCTTGCGTTTTTAGTTACATCAAAAGCCCAGCTACAATGAGAATCACCCGAAACGAAGACAACGTTTTTTATGTTAAAGTCTCTGAGAGTATCAATGATACTGTTTCTTTGTAAAGGATAAGACTCCCAGTTGTCAATGAAGTTATCTTCAACAGTCCTGATGGAATCAATGTTGGTTATAGCTTGGCTGGGCGCCCCAAAGCCCACGTTGAAAGTACTGAACAAAAGTTGATTTCCAATCACTTTCCATTGTGCTGTAGAGTTTTTAAGGTTGTTTATCAACCAGTCATATTGAGTCTGACTGATGATTTTTCTTCCATTATCAGGAGTGTCAAAGTGAACAGGAGGTTTTTCTCTGCCTTCCAAGCGAGTGTCAAGCATGAAAAGATCAGCCAAAGTGCCATAACTTATTTTTCTGTAAAGCTTAGTGTTTTCTGTAGTGTCTCTGATAGGCATCCACTCATAGTAAACCTTTTTGGCTATTGCCTTTCTTTCAAACCAAGATCCTTCAGTTCCTTCGGTGTGATTTTCAGCACCATCGAAATAAGAGTCGTTCGCTGATTCATGGTCATCCCAAATGGTGATAAAGGTTTGTTGTTGGTGAGCTTTCATCAAATCATGGTCAAGACGATATAGCGAATATCTTGTTCTGTAGTCAGCTAAAGAAATGATTTCGTTGTTGGGAATGTTAACACGATTAGCTTCTTTTAATGAAGCGTTTTTGTATTTGCCTGGTTCGTACTCATAAATATAGTCACCCAAGTGAATCACAGCATCGAGGTCATTTCTTTCCGAAATTCTTTCAAAGGCATTGAAAACACCCCCTTCATAATTGGCACAAGAAACCACAGCAAATTTCAAGGTAGAATCAGAAGTGTTACCTGAAGGCGTGGTTTTTCCTCTTCCTATGATGGAAGTTTTGTTCAAGGCTTCGAATTGATAATAGTAAGTGTGTCCCGGTTGAAGACCATTCACATCCACTTTGACAGTGAAGTCGCTACTTGCCTTTGCAACAGTGTCACCCCAAACGACCATATCAGTCATTCCGGTGTCTTTGGCTACATACCATTTCACAGGAATGTCATTTTCATCTTCGGGTGTCACGCGAGTCCAGATAATTAATCGGTCTTCCAAAGGATCACCGGAAGCTACTCCATGATAAAAAGGCTTCAAAGCCGGCTCAAATGGCAATTCATTCGCTGATGAGGTGCGGCTGATTTTCACGGAATTTTGTGCATTGGCACAAAGACCGAGCAGGAGGGATAAAACTACAACATTAAAAATAGGTCTCATACTCACAAAATTTAGTTTTCACAAATTTAAAGCAAGAAAAGGGGCTTTTGATATTATGATTTTGTGAAGTGAGGTAAGTAGAAAATCAGGTAAACAGCCATGTTTTTAACCTTTTTTTAGGGCGATTTAACAATTTGTTAACATTTGTATTATGAAGAGGCAACTGCAGAACAATTTGATAACATTCAGGAAACAAGCAATTTACAGTGGAATGTTACCTTGCAAGCAAATAAATAAATTTTTATGAAAAAACTTTTATTAACACAATTGCTATTGTTGCTAACGATGTTGGCACATGCGCAGACCACGATTGCTTTGTGGACGTTTGAAGGTGATGTGACAACACCTGCTGAGGGCAATGGAACTATCTCTTTAATTGGAGGTACAACATCTACTTTTGCTGCCGGAAACGGCGGTGGTAGAGCTTTTAACACAACAACTTATGAACCAGCAACGGGTGGTGTTGAAAGAATAAGAGGTGTTGAATTCAAAGTAAATACGACAGGTTTGAAAAATATCAAATTGTCATTTGATATCAGACATAGTAATACTTCTTCAAACACCATAGTTGTTCAATATTCTACAAACAATGGACAATCTTTCACAGATTACAAAGCTATAGGCCCAGTTCCAGCTGGTGATGCTTGGTATTCTAGAACGGTTGATTTCTCTGAACCTTGTGAGTGCAACAACCTTGAATTAGAAAACAATGCTAATGCAATTATAAGAGTTGTTCAGTCGTTTGATTACACGGTGAATCCACCCGTATTTAGGGCAGCTACTTCAACTTCAAACTATTCGCCAACAGGCACCATGAGATTCGACAATGTTAAAATCGAAGGTGTTAAAAACTTCACACTTCAACTACTCCACACTTCTGATATGGAAGCGGGTTTGTTGGCCATCAATGCTGCTCCCAATGCTGCGGCTATCATTGATTCATTGGAAGATACTTATCCCAACACTTTGAAACTTTCGGGTGGTGACAACTACATCCCTTCACCATTTTTAAATGCTTCTTCTGATCCGGTGATTAGAACTCCTATTAGAAACGCAAACAAAGCCATCTTCTCAAAACTGGGTGTGAACCCTGATTCTTCAAATTTTTTGAGAGAAAATTATGCAAGAGCTGATTTGAGTTTCATGCATGCAATCGGATATCATGCTTCTGCAGTGGGTAACCATGAGTTTGACCTAGGTCCAGCAGTTTTTTCAGACGCAATTAGGATTGAACTAAGTGGAACTGAGCTTAGATGGATGGGGGCACAGTTTCCTTACTTGAGCTGTAATTTGGATTATTCAGGCGAATCTGCTTTGAATCCTCATTTCACCAATACTATTAGAAATGCAGCAGATTACGCAACTACTCCGGCAACTGCAAGGAATGCAGCTTTCAGAGCTAAATTAGCTCCTGCTACATTCGTAGAAATCGGTGGTGAAAGAATCGGTATTGTAGGTGCCACTACTCAGGTTTTGGAAACCATTTCTTCAACAGGCGGTGTGAGAGTGAAGGGCTCAAAAACCAACAACATGACCGAGTTAGCAACCTTTATTCAGCCTTTTATCAACGACCTTATCAGCGTTCATGGTTGCAACAAAATCATCTTATTGTCTCACTTGCAACAAATCGCTTTCGAAAAAGAATTGGTAGGTTTGTTGAGCGGTGTAGATATTATCGTAGCTGCCGGTTCACACACTTTGCAAGCAGATGACAATGACGTGTTGAGAGCGGGTGATACTAAAAGAGATGAATATCCAACCATCACCAAAGACAAAGACGGAAATGACGCATTGATCGTATGCACTGATGGCGAATGGAAATATGTAGGTCGTTTGGTGGTTGATTTTGACCCACAAGGTAAACTGGTATTGTCATCGTTAAATAACGCTATCAACGGAGCTTATGCAACTGACGACGCTGGTGTTGCTAGAGTTTATGGTTCAAACATTTCAAATGCTTTTGCTGCCAACTCAAAAGGCAAAATCTGTAAAGATTTGGCTGATGCCATCCAAAATGTGATTACTGCTCAAGACGGTAACATCTTTGGAAAAACAGCCGTGTTTATGGAAGGCAGAAGAGTTGCGGTTCGTCAACAAGAAACCAACTTTGGTTCGCTTTCAGCAGAGGCTAACTTGTGGTATGCTAAAAAAGTAGATCCGACGGTGATGGTTTCAATAAAAAATGGTGGAGGTATCCGTTCAGCAATTGGTGAAGTGAAAGTAGATGGAGCTACAAACATCACTCAACTATTACCACCTCAAGCCAACCCCTTAGCAAACAAGCAAACAGGGGATGTATCGCAATTAGATATTTTAAACTCTTTGAGATTCAATAATGGTCTTACTTTGGTTACTGTGACAGCTGCGCAGTTGAGAGAGGTTGTTGAACATGGTGTTTCTGCATGGACTGCTACGGCTACTCCGGGTCAATTCCCGCAAGTGGCCGGTATCCGTTTTCGTTTTGACCCTTCAAGACCTGCAAACAATCGCGTTAGAGAGTTAATGATTGTTGATTCTGTAGGTACTGTTTTAGATGTAGTCGTTCAAAGAGGTCAGGTAGTAGGAGACCCTAACCGTTTAATTAGAGTGGTATCTTTGAATTTCTTGGTTGATCAATCAGGTGCAGGACCGAGAGGTGGTGATAATTATCCATTCAACATTTGGGTATTGGAAAATCCTACAAGAGCAAACAAGGTATCCATTACAAAAGCTAATAATGATCCCAAAACCGGAAACGCCACGTTTGCCAATGACGGTTCTGAGCAAGATGCTTTTGCTGAGTTTATGTATGCAAAATATAAAGACACTCCTTATGCAAAAAGAGATACCACTCCTGCCGGTGATTTCACCATCCAAAACTTGAGATTCCACTCTGACTTCTTCAACAGCAGTGCAAGAGAGGTGATGTTTACTACTAACACAGGAGTAAAAGTAACCAACGGTGGCTTTGGTTCAGGAATGACTAATGTTCCCGGAAAACTTGACGAGTTCTATATCCTTACTGATAGAGGTCCTAATGCGGATTCCGCAGGCGTAGCTGGAAAGAAAGTGTTTTCTAACCCAAGCTTTGCACCGCAAATAGGTAAGTTTAAATTAAAAGGCGACTCTATAACTTTACTTGAAAAAATCACCTTGAAAAGAGCCAATGGTACTCCATTGACCGGTCTTCCTAATCCGGTTGGTTTTGGCTCAACTGGTGAAATAGCTTATGATCTTGACTTCAATTTATTATCTCCAGACCAAGAAGGAATCGATACTGAAGGTTTAGTAGCATTGCCCGATGGCACTTTCTGGGTTTCTGACGAATACGGTCCACACATAGTGCATTTAGATGCTATGGGTAGAACCATTGAAAGAATCAATCCTTTCGGAAATGGTAGAGGTGGTAGAAAAATACCAACCGTGTTTGCTAAAAGATGGGCTAACAGAGGTATGGAGGGTTTGACCATTACTCCTAGTGGAATGTTGGTAGGAATAATGCAATCAAGATTGTACAATCCTAGCCAAGCTTTGGCAACCAACACTCGTTTGACAAGAATCTTGATGTTTGACACTTTAACTGGTGCTACCAAACAGTTCTTGTATATCCAAGAAATCAATAATGGTTCTAACAGTGGTATCACTGCTATTTCTGACACTTCTTTCTTGGTAATAGAGCGTGATCAAAATTTCCAAGGTGGCACTCCAAATGCAACTGTAAAGCGTATTTACAAAATCAACATCTCTGAAGCTACAGACGTTTCTGACCCTGCTGATGGAGCAAATGGTTTGCAAGTAGGTGGTAAGTCTTTGGAAGAATTGACAGTAGCTCAGTTGGCTGAAAACAACATCTTCCCCGTGAAGAAAACGTTGATGGCTGATTTGTTGTTAGACATGCCTTACTATCCACATGATAAGTTAGAAGGTATGGCAATCATCAACGATTCTACTATTGTAGTAATCAATGATGATGACTTTGCAGTAGAAGCCAACAGTTCTGGAAGCTATAACCAAAAGAAACTACGTTTGAATGGTGTAGTGGACAACAACGTATTGTATTATGTGAAGTTAAGAAGCAAAATAACCAACATTGGTGGAAAAGTAACCAGCCTTGACAACGAGCAAGCAACAGGATTCCACAAATCAAGTTTGATGGCTTATCCTAACCCTGCAACAGACGAAGTGATTTTGAACAAAACAGTAACAGGCACTTTGTTTGATGTGTTAGGCAATCAAGTGATGAAAATCAACAACTCTAACAAATTCAATGTTCAACATCTGAAGCAAGGCGTTTATGTCTTGAAAGCAGAAAACGAATCGTTGAAGTTGGTGGTGAGATAAAAATTTTGAGTTAAACTTTTTTTAATCCCCAAAACCCCGAGTTTCATTGAGACTCGGGGTTTTGGGGATTTATTGATTCTGTTTTAGCCATAAATGTGATTTTCACTAATACAGTTCAATAAAAATTCAAGACATTAGAATGTGCATAAGATGTATAGCTTATTAAAACTAAATTTTTGAGAAAAAAGGATATTGCGCGTTAAAAATGTCCATTAAGCCGAAATTTCGTTTTATATTACGACCACATGTTTAAATTTCGCTTTTATCTATACCTGCTTGTTTAAGAATAGCCAAAAAAGTTCCTTTTTTGATGTCTTTTCCTCCATGAACAGGAACAAGAACCGTGATGTTGCCAATGGGGTTGTAATATATCTGATGTGAACCATTAGCACGTTTAAACACAAAACCATGAGATTCTAAAATCTTAATCAAATGTTTTGGTGATTGATTCATGCAATTGCTAAATTCAAAGAGTATTCAAGTGTATTACTATCGTCAGGTATATCCTCACCTCTTTCTCTTAGCTCTTCAATATATAACTCAATAGCTTCTTTAGCCATCGCAATAGCTTCATCAATGTCATCACCCTGTGTTATGCAACCTGGCAAAGCAGGAACGGTTACCATAAAACCGCCTTCGACTTCTTTGTGTAAATGAATTTTGTAGTGGTACATAATTTTTGGATGAATTATTGAATTTAATACTTCAACCTAAAAACCAAAAAAAAGATTCCAAATTTTAAACATCAAAGCAATTTTCCTTTCTTCTAATTTCTGTTGCAGTGCATTTGATAGATAAAAGAAGATTTACATTTAGTGTTTTATAATCGGAAAAAATTGCACAAGAAGAAACTTTGAGACTTGTGAAAACTCACAAGCGTTTTTTTTAACTATGAATTAATAGATGAAATTTATCAAAACCACGAAAAACAGATAAGTTTTTATCCGGGTTTTGTGATAATGGGTTGATTCTTTTCGTTAAAAACTTCATATTTATTGTATGTTTGGATTAAGAATTACAGGCTTGAAGACTCAAGAAGCATATCATACCTAATTTTGATTTGTACTTTATGGTGATAATGTCCAAATTTAAGGGTCTAAATTGCAAATAGGTCAAAAAGTTACAGAAGTTTATGATAATGTGCAGGACTTTGGGAACACGGGAAGAACACGAATTAAAGAAAATAGAACGGAATTCTTCAAAGATTTAGCAGAATGGATGGCTGATGTTTTAGAGTATTTTGAAGGTAATAAAACGGAAAGAATTATTAAAACTGATTCCACACTTTACAAAATTTATAATAATTGAGACGATGAATATACTTACTCAGGAGTGTATGAAAATGGTGATAGCGTAAAATTTAGAGGTTTAATAAATAGAAAATGAGATACACATTATTTTTAATGATTTTTATTCTTATTTGTTCATGTTCAAATTCTGATTGTTGGAAGGAATATGAAGAAAATGGCAGAAAACATGTTGGAAAATTTAAGAATGGGAAAAAAATAGGCAGGCATTTTTTTTTGTCTGAAAGTGACCCCAATTCTATAGATGCTGTTTATTATGACAAAAATGGAAATGATAGTATAACCATCCAATTAAGCGGTACAAATAAAATTTTAAATTACTAGCGTCCGAGAAAAACACACTTTAAAACTTTATATCTTGAAAAAATACAAGCAGGAGTTTAAAAACTCCTGCTGATTAGATACTTTTGTTTTCGACCAAAAAAACTAAAAATCTAATGAGCAAAGATAAAGAAGCTTACAAAGGAATCCCAATTCTCGGACAGCTTTTGGCACATATCCCACAACATATTTTCGACAAAGTAGTTTTACAAACCCAATCTGATAAATCACACCGAACCGTTTCTACATGGAGTCAATTTGTTTTTCTCGCCTATGGCATTGTTACCAAAAGTGGCACGTTAAGAGGTACTTACAAGAATCTTGAGCTGTTGGGCGACAAACTCTGCCACCTCCAGATGAAGACCATTCCGGCAAGGAGTAGCCTCTCTGATGCCAATTGGAACAGAGAGGCTTCAGTTTTCGGCCTTCTTTACCTCGAGCTTTACAAGTATTATCAGCATTATTTCTCGGACAGCTTTGTTTCGCGACTGGTTAACGGCGAGATTAGCCTTTCAGATGTCGAGGTTTTTGATTCCACCACGGTGAGTTTGTTTAAAGATATCTTCAAAAACACTGGCAGGCTACCGGAGAACGGCAAGCAGAAAGGAGGCCTAAAAGCATTCTGCAAAATTACTTTGGCAGAAAGAATCCCCAATTTCATCTGCCTGAAAGCAGCTGCGACGAACGAGAAAGTGTTTCTGAGCTTGCTGGACTTGGCAAAGGGTACAATAGCAGTGTTTGACAAAGGATTTCAAAAGTTCAGCCAATATGCTAAATGGACCGAACAAGGTGTGTTTTATGTGACACGTCCTAACGATAATATAAAAATTAAAATCATCAAGAACCTGCATTTGGAAGATGTAGATGATGTAGGCGTAGTCCAAGACTCAATAATCGAGTTGAGTTATTATGACCAAAAAGCCAAAGAACACCTCACTACCGAGAGCAGGATGGTGGCATATATCGACCCGGAAACCAACAAAAAGCTGGTCTTTATCACCAACCACATGGGAATAAAGGCGTTGACAGTGTGTATGTTATACCAAAGAAGGTGGACGATAGAGCCACTGTTCAGACAAATCAAGCAAAACTTCGAGTTGGTCTATTTTATGGCAGATAGCCCCGAAGGAATCAAAGCCCAAATATGGATTGCCATGATAATGAACCTGATATTTACAGTTATTCACAAAAAAATAAAGGAAGCCATAGATTTTGCCACATTGGTCAGCATTGCAGCAAACAACATGTTCAGCTATGTTAATTTTTTGGGGTTCGCAGAAGATTCGAGTATTGTAAAGAGGGAAAAGGATACAAATGTTGGAATAGTACAACTGTCACTCCTGAACTTAATCAGAGGGGGGTAGTTTTGAGAAAAACAAAAAATGTGGGTTATATGCAAATCAAGGCTGTTTTTCGAGCATTTTTATAAATTCTCGGACGCTAGTAATTTTAAATAATATTTTTTGGAAAAAAGATGGTGAATTTCAAAACTATTATATTGATTTTTCCAATTCAGATACCGTTTTCATGAGTACCAAAAAAATGGTACTGGGCTTTAGTCTTATATCTAAGAAAAAAGTTCTTACTGAAATTGGAACACCAACCAAGTCAATTTATTTTGACACTTTAGGCACACTCACCAAAGTCGAAGGCAATCCCTCTTCATACCTCACCTCTAAAGACTCCACCATCCTCGACCAGTATATCCCCAATTGGAAAGAACAGGTCAAGGATTACATCATTAAAAGAGATTTGGCAGGAAAATAATGTATCTGTGGAAATCAGTGTTTTCAGTGAGAAAATATGCCTCACAGATTCCACATATATTCAAAGAAAAAAACGCTGGATGAATCTGTGTCTTCTTTGAGAATAAATCCTGCTTTCTTATGATACAAAGTTTCATTGAAAATCTGTGAATTATTGGCTAACTGTGAGTTCTTCTCACAAATTCACCAACACAGTAAATATTTTGGGTGATGTTTATGTTTCGTATGATGTTACTATTACAGTCACAATACCGTTTAAACACACAAATATATTCTAATTACTGTACTGCCTAACAAAACAATCAGGTTTTGTGTTGAATTTTTTGAAAGGATTAAATCGAAAATGTATTTTTTTTTATTTGAATCAGAGTAAATACAATTAACTTGATGGATAAACAATTAAATTATTCTTTAATTCTTTTCAGAAATCCAAACTTTCAATCCTCAAATGAAATCTAAAACTCTACCGCAAACGTATCCAAACAACATTACCCAAACAAATCACTGCTTAAATACCTATCCCCGCGGTCGCAAATGATGCATACAATCATTCCTTCTTCAATTTCTTGTGCCACTTTCAAAGCTGCCCATGTGCTGCCACCACTGCTCATCCCGGCAAAAATGGCTTCTTCTTTTGCCAATCTTCTGGTTGTGGCAATGGCATCACTTTCGCTGATGTCTATTATTCTATCTACTCTTTCAGGTTCATAAATTTTTGGCAGGTATTCTTTTGGCCATCTTCTGATTCCGGGTATTCTAGAACCGTCAGTTGGTTGACAACCCACAATTTGAATATCTTGGTTTTTTTCTTTCAGAAAGCGTGAAGTGCCCATGATGGTGCCGGTTGTTCCCATGGTGCATACAAAATGGGTAATTTCTCCTTTTGTGTCTTTCCAAATCTCGGGAGCGGTTGTTTTGTAATGCGCTAAAAAATTGTTGGGGTTTGCAAATTGATTCAACATCAAATATCCGCCTTCTGCCACCTTGTTGTGGGCATAATCTATTGCTTCTTCCATTGAACCCTTTGCTGATGTCAACACCACTTTGGCTCCGAAAGCTTCCATGGTGAGCACTCTTTCTTTGGTAGAGTTTTCAGGCATAACCAGTTCAATTTCAACACCCACCAATCTGGCCATCATTGCCAAAGCTATTCCGGTGTTTCCGCTGGTGGCTTCAATCAATTTCATACCCGGCTTGAGAGTTCCCTCTTCTAGTGCTGTCAAAATCATGTTTTTCGCCGCTCGATCTTTGACACTTCCCCCGGGATTGTGCCCTTCCATTTTAGCAAAAATCTTCACTTTTGGTTTTCCAACCATTCTGCTTATGTCAACCATTGGGGTATTCCCCACTAAATCAATCAGTTTTTCCATTTCAATAAGTTTCCATTTCTTCGTTTATTTCAAGCGCCCAAGCATGAATGCCTCCTTGCAAATTATATACTTTTCTAAAGCCCTTTTCAATCAACCATTTTGATGCATGATGACTTCTGATTCCATGATGGCAATATACCACTGTTGGGTTGTTCGTTTCGAATGATTCTAGGGCTTTTTCACTTAATTGACCCAAGGGAACATGAAGACCTCCTATGTCACAAATTTCTCGTTCCCATGCTTCTCTCACGTCTAAGAGTTGAAGTTGTTTATTATTCTCCATCCACTCATTGAGCTCATGACATGAAAGCGTTTTTGGCTCAGTGTTTAATATTATTTTCTCAGAAGAACAGAACATTTCATAATTATCCATCAAACGGGTGAAATTTAAGCTCTCTGGCTGTCTGTTAAAGCTGATTTTTTGGGATTCCACCTTCAATAAGTCAATAATTAACAAGCTGTTTATCAAAGGTTCTCCAATCCCAGTGATTACTTTGATACATTCATTGGCTTGCATTGTGCCAATGACACCGGGCAAAACCCCAATCACCCCTGCGGTTGAGCAGTCGGGTGCGTGTGCTGCATCCGGAGGTTCGGGAAATAAACAACGATAAGTTGCAGAGCCATTCAAATTGAAAACCGCAACCTGACCTTGAAAACGATGTATGGCACCATAAACCAATGGTTTTCCGCTTATCACTGAGGCATCATTGCTCAAATAGCGGCTGGCAAAATTGTCAGTTCCATCCACCACCACATCATGTGATGAGAACAAATCAATTGCATTTTTAGTGTTTAAGCTTTCATTTATAGCTACTAAATTGATATGAGGATTTTGTGCCGAGAGTTTTGTTTTGGCTGTTTTGGCTTTGCTTTTCCCCAAGTCATCCATAGAATATAGAATTTGACGATGCAAATTCGATTCAGAAACCACATCAGGGTCAATGATGGTGATGTGACCTACACCTGCTGCTGTTAAATATTGCAAAGCAGGACATCCCAATCCACCGGCGCCAACGACCAAAACTTTAGCCTTTTTTAGTTTTTTCTGCGCTTCTATTCCAAAGCCTTCTAAAATAAAATGCCTGTTATATCTTTTCAGCTCTTCTTGTGTGAAATTGTCTAAAGCTTTGTCCATGTTAATGAGTCTCCATAAGTCCTGAACTTAAAACATGTTGAGATAATTCAAGAATAGCCCTTGTTTAAGAAACAAAAGAAAAAAATCCCTAAAAAGACCTATTGTTTTGGCTACTCTTTAATTTCTTTGAAAAGCAAACCGCCACTCATTCTGTTGAGCATGTTTTTTTCGAAATTCCAATATAAGTTT
>JBDNDT010000279.1:0-4276 GCA_046718985.1 Cytophagales bacterium | reverse complement strand
AACTATTGAAAAATAAACAGCCTGAAAAATGTCCATTAGGACTCATCGACTAAAAAACAGCCTGAAAAATGTCCATTACTCCTCATTTAACAAATGAGGCTCTTTTGTTTTGTGAACACTTTATAATCTTGCAATACGGTTAAATATTTTTAAACTATTTCAAGCCATTCTGTCTTTTTATCCCCCTAATTGCCTGTGCTTCAAGTGGGTTTTCAGGCCAATAATGTTTAGGATAATTCATTCTGAGTTCTTTCATCACCTGTGGGTAAGTGTTTTTCCAAAAACTCATCAAGTCTTTTGTGATTTGAACCGGAATGCCTCTTGGTGAAAGCAAATGAACCAAAACGTCTTGTTTACCTTGGTTCACTTTTGGGTTTTCTGACATTCCGAAAATTTCTTGCATTTTTACTTTCAAAATAGGCAAATCAGCATTTTGAGAATACTCTAAATTGACATCAAAACCGGAAGGCATTTTGAGTTTTTCAGGAGCCAATATTTCTAATTGATTGCTTTTTTCCCAACCGAGTTTTGTTTTAAAAACATCTAAGACATCAACCTTCTTTAAGCTCTCTTTGTCTTTGATATGAATCAAAAACGGCATTAAAGTTTCTTTTATATTTTCTACGGTTATTTCAGGCCAATAATCATCACCTGACCATCTACGCATGGATTCAACTCTGCTTAGAAATTGCTGATGTTGATTATTGAAATCAAATAACTGAAATCCTTTTTCAGAAAAAACATTAAGCAATTCATCCGCTAGTTGGTCAGTATTTAAAACTGAAGCTTGTTTTTTCCATTCAAGTTTAGAAATGTAAATTACTTTTTCAGTTTTGAACCAATTTAGATCATTATCCCAAAAGCTGACATTTTCAGAATGAGTGAGTTCAGGATGGTTTTCTGCTTTGGTTTGAGAGGCTGAAAAAATCATCCCATTTTCGTTTCCCGCATTGTAATTCGCGACAACCAACCATTGATCCGCTTTTAAATAAACCTCACTTTTAGGTAACATTGCCACATGTCCGTTCGCCAATTTAAATTTTCCTGATTGATCAAGGGGCTTTGCAATTCTTTCAGGAAACGCGCTTGAAAGCAACCATGAACATTTTGAAACATCATAATCAATTAATTGCAGATTTAAACTGTATCTAAGTTTTTCTGCTGCTTGATTTATTCTTTCCAGCAATTGTTTATTTCCTTCGAAAGGTTTTTTTTGCCTATATGCATTCAATTGACTAATTCTGAATTCCAAATCAACTGTTAAACCTTCTTGCAGGAAATCTTTCTCTTCCAGAATCACTGCAATATCAACTGCTAATGCTCCCAAGCCTTTTCCAAGAGCATTTAAAATCATGCTCGACAACCGAACCGGCAATGGTAATTCTACCATCTTTTTACCTTTCTCGGTGATTTTTCCATCGTGGAGTGCACCTAAAAGTTCAAGTGTTTGCAAAGCACTCTCAATATTTTTAGGTGGGGGAAAATCAAGCCAATCGTAGTCATTTAAGTCTAAACTTCCCCAACAAGCCAATTGCAACAGAAGTGAGCTTAAATCACTTTGCAAAATTTCAGGAATATCTTTCAATGACATAGACTCTTCTTGAGCATAACTCCAACATTTATAACAATAACCATTTGCAGTTCTGCCTGCCCTGCCTTGTCTTTGAATAGCGATGTCTTTTGAAATGAAAATAGTTTCCAGTTTTTGCATTCCTAAACCCTTGTCATGAACAGCTTTTCGCCTCATACCCGAATCCACAACCACTTTCACCCCTACGACAGTCAAGGAGGTTTCGGCAATGTTGGTCGCTAAAATCACTTTTCTTTCTCTTGAAAAACTTATCGCTTTTTTCTGGTCTTCCAAACTCATCTCGCCAAACAAAGGATATACTTCGGCTTGAAGTTTATTTGAAAGGATATCTTTAGCTCTAAAAATTTCAGACTTTCCGGGAAGAAAACACAATAAATGACCTTCTTTATGCTTCCTAAAAGCATTTACTGTAATTTCTATAAAAACATCAAACCATTCTCTTGAAACATATCGGTTATGGTGTGAAATTTCAACAGGAAACATTTTACCTTTTGCTTCAACAAATGAGGCATTTGGAATTTTGTTCATTAAGGTTTCAGAATCTAATGTTGCCGACATCAATAGAATCTTCAACTCATTATTAAAGTTTTTTTGGCAATATCTTGCTAACGCATAACACAAATCGTTATTCAAACTTCTTTCATGAAACTCATCGAAAACTATCATTCCTGTGTTTTCAAGAAAAGGGTCAGCCTGTAGCATTTGTAATAAAATGCCGCCAGTCACCACTTCTAATACAGTTTTTTCGCTGATTTTACTTTCAAATCTCACCCTAAAACCAATTTTTTCGCCAAGGTTTTCTTGAATGGAAGCGGCCAAACGTTCGGCAACTGATTTTGCTGCTAAACGCCTTGGTTGAACCAAAATCAATTTTTTTTCAGGCGAAAATTGATTTAAAAAAAACAAAGGCAAAACCGTACTCTTCCCTGAACCCGGCGGTGCTTGGAGAATAGTGATTTGGTTGTGTTTGACAGCTTCAAACAATTGCTCTTTGACTTCGTTTATTGGAAAATTTTGAGAATAAGATGACAAATCTTTTGTGTTTTCTGCAAAGATAATTCTTCACATTGTTTCTTAAAGCTAGATGGTTTTGTCTGTGATGTATATAAAATGATGTTGTCTTTTGATTAAGCCATTCTGAACTCAACTTATGCAAGATTTACAAATCC
This sequence comes from Cytophagales bacterium, assembly GCA_046718985.1. GTDB lineage: Bacteria > Bacteroidota > Bacteroidia > Cytophagales > UBA9547 > JBDNDT01. The sequence continues at coordinate 1,516 of JBDNDT010000279.1, read as the reverse complement.
AACACTTATAAAACCACTTTGTATTATGTTGATGTTGTAGCTAAATGTTTTGAATTTCCTAAGATGAAACAAAATTTCTAAAACCACACATTAATATGGAACTTGTAATTTTCTTCATTTTGATTTATTTCGTTATAGCTATACTGAAATAATTTGTCAACAAAAATTAGCCTTTTAATTTACATTCGGGATTTTCTTGTGGTGCTTCAATAGGGCAAAAACTAACATAAACACCTGCAAACCAATCTTCACAAGCATGGCAAAAAACTTACATAACCTGTCTTTAGATTGTAATTGTATTGTATAGAAAATATCGCAAAAATGACCTATACGAACCCTCTAGTCAGAAATTAGTCGTGGATTTTCTCATTGTAAAAATTGGTCACTATTGAAATCCATTCTATCCCAAAGCTGTCTTCAAAAGTGGCTAACAAAAATGCCCCATTAGAGGTTTGAACCTCATGGGGCTTTTTTTGGTGGAGCATTTTAGCTAGCTGGTTAGATGTTTAGTAGTAGTGGTTTTTCTTTCGTCTGTCATTTTGATAGTTTCAATATTTTAAATTCTCCTTGTCCAACGATGAAAAACACAATTGTCCCAACGATAAGGTCAGTATATTTTGAGTTTGTCAAGTAAACAAGTCCACCTGCTATAATTACTCCGAGATTCGCAATTACGTCTTTAGATGTAAAAATCACACTTGCTTGCATATGTGCTTCTTTGCTTTTACTTTTTTGCAGCAGATACAAACAAAGTCCGTTGCCAATAAGAGCAAGAAGTGAAATAATTATCATTGTTTGAAATGCTAGAACTTGTTCAAGTCCAACAAATCGTCTGACTACTTCTGTAAAACCAAATATTGCAAGTGTCAATTGAAAGTAGCCTGCTGATTTTGAGATGTTCTTTTTTCGTCTCATTTTCCCGCCAACAGCAAAAAGTGCAAGTCCGTTAACAATACTGTCAGCAAGCATATCTAAACTGTCGGCAACAAGTCCCATTGAGTTTGAAATAAAACCTGTTATAAGTTCAAATGCAAAAAGAAAAAGTTGATAGCCAAAACTTACCAAAGCAATTTTTTTCTCGGTTACTGCTGCCTGCTGTTGATGAATAATTGTCTGCCGAAACACTCTCGATAATTGAGGTGTCAAATTTTAAATTATCAAGTCGCTGAAATATTTGGTTGTAAATGTCAATATAAAGGTCAATTGTCTGTTTGTAATATCAAATTCCAACGAGTTGAGGTTTGTCAGGTCGGCAAGTTTCATTCTTATCATTTGTTTTTGGGATGGGCAGTCCATTTTTGATATTTTAAATGTAGTTTTCTGCATTGTCTATTGTTGTCGGTTGGGTCGTTCTACCAAAAAAAATTCCCTGTTCAAAAATCGAACAGGGAATATCAAAAAAAAATAAACTGTCTTACTGCCTTTTCAGGCATCAAACATACTACTACTACTAATTCTTGATTATTTTCAATTGGTGTCTGTTTTGGTCTTCTTCGATGATGACCATGTAAAGACC
>JBDNDT010000278.1:0-4292 GCA_046718985.1 Cytophagales bacterium | reverse complement strand
CATTGAGTTTTATCACACAACAGCTGATTTTTCTTATCCTTATCTGGTTCTTGGTCATTCTTTGGCAAAAATGCCAATTATGGTTCAATGGTATAGCTTGACATCTGCTCTTGGAGGAAGTTTTTGGGTTTTAGTTTGCAATTTAGGGTTGCTTTTGTTGATAGAAAAGAAACCTTCAAAAACTTTCGCAACTTGGTTGTTTTTGCTTCTTGTTCTTTTTCCTTGTTTTCTTTCGATTGGAATTTATTTTGAAAAAAAGAGCCGGAAGCCCATAAAAGAAATTTCAGTTTTGGTGTTGCATCCATCCATTGATGTTCGAAAAAGAGAAAGAGAAAATGAAGGAGGTTTTGCAATTGCGACTAAATTTTTCTCTCAATACCTCGACAGTGTTTCCCGGAATGTTGAATTACACCTTTGGCCTGAAAATTCGATTATCACAGGTGGTAATGTGCTCGACATGCAAAACGGAGACTTACAAAAAATAGCAGATAGTTTTGGTTCAAGAAATTTTGACTTGCTTACGGGGTCGGTTTTGTATGAAATTGTCGAAGATGAGAAAGAAAGAAAAAAAAGATTCTTAGATACCGTTCAAGGCGCTAAAAACACAGTCATTTACAACTCCGGTGTTTTACTTAGAAAAGAGGGAACAATAGACTTCACCACCAAACAGAAACTTGCACCCATTGAGGAATATAGATTTCCCAATCAACCGGTGCTTTTTTGGCTTAGTAATCATGTGAATCGGCTAGGGGGATTCAATTTCTCGAAACATCAAGATTTTGCGAGAACACTGACTTTGAGTAATGGGATGAAGGTTGGGAATATGATTTGTTTTGAGAGTTTTTTCTCTGGTGTTCTCAAAAGAATTTTGGTTGAAAAACCTGATTTTTTCACAGTGATGTTGAATGAAGACTGGTATCGAAATGAACATGGCTCAGAGAAGACACTTTTGGCTATGCAATCAAGGGCTATAGAATCATCAAAATACTTTGTTAGGTCTTCAAACGGCGGATACAGTGGAATGGTTAACCATTTGGGAGAAGTTGAAGAGTTAATAAAATCTAAAAATCCAACTGTTGCAAAATTTGTCGTTAAGATTTTTTAATTCACAAAACTTAATTTACTTCACCTACTCTCACTTCATTCCCACCAAAACAGCATAATACTTCCTCTTGGTTTTTGAAATTTGTTGGGGTTCATCCCAAAGCACTTTAATGTTTTTGGTAGCTAATTCAAATTTAATTCGCTCTTTGGGATGTGTGAACATTTGGGCTTCTGTAAATGACCCTAGTTTCAAGCTGTCTCCTACCGCGATTTCTATTGGGCTGTTCAATTGATTGTTCATTTTCACCAATGAATTGAAGCTGAATCTGGTTTTCCGTTTGCTCAAATTCACTAAATATACCTCTGTCTCATATACTTCTGCACAAGTAATGGTTTCTTGTTTGACGGGTTTCGTGATTTCTACTTCTCTTTTAGGTTGAATTTCTTCTTTTTCATGGTGAATTTTGAAAGTAGGGTGAATAGTTGGACGCCCATAAAGGTCTGAACTTCGATCGTCAACATGGGTTTCTTTTCCGTTTTCATCAAAATGATGTTTGATGTCAGTCCATTGAATTCCTCCATCCGGATGACTGGTATAATGAGCTGTTTTCACCATTCCATTAGGGTGAAAAGTAAAATGAACACTCGCATGACCTGCCACTCTTCGTGTTTGGGCATTAAAAATCAGTTTTCCTTCTCGGTCAAAGGCTTTTGCATAGCCCCAATATATGCCGTTATTTTCAAACCTAACTGATTTGGTAGAGATTTTCTTATTGTTGTGATAGGTGATGTTGAAAAGGGTGTCTTTGGTTTGGGTAAAACCGGTTTGCGAAAGAAAGATGAGAATAAGGCTAAAACAAAAAAACAACTTGTTCATGGGCTTTTGAGATGGATAATACACCGGGTTCAAAAAATATGCCACTTCCGAAAAAACATGAATCAAAAAACAGAAAATCCTAGTTCCTAAAGGGTTAGAGTCAACGGTAAGCAAATTTAAATGAATAGCTTTCTTTGTGGTTATGCAAAAAAACCAAATACATTTGGTGGGTTTGCAATGAATCGGGATTGATTTCTTTTTTAAAGCTTTCATTTATTAGAGTTTCGCCCGAGAGGCTTATAATTTTGAGGTTTTGAAAGGATTTTGCCGGAATTTGAAAAAGTTGTTCACCGATTTTGAGCCATGAAAATTGATTGAGTTCCATTTCAAGACTCGTTATGGTGCATTTTGAAGCATAAGTTTGAATGCTATCCTTCAAGGCATCAAAACTTTTGTGAAAAAGATTTCCGGGGCAATCGGTATAATTGACTGAGCAACCTTCACGATGACCGGCTACATGACCTAAGAGCGCAGGTGGTAAATTCGCACTCGTGGGGCCGATGGCGTGTAAGGTAGAACCGAAAATATCCATATTTTCTAAATTTACTTTCCATGCAGCCAAAGCATATAGCGATTTCATGGCTTCAATTGTAGGCAATTGGTTGTTGAAATTGCCTAACAAACAAATTGCCATGGTGTTTTCATTTCGATTGCAGAGGTGTGCTCCCTGAACATTGTCTTGTCTTGCGTCACCTTGAGGGTCTCTTCCTTTGAAAATGACACCATCAGGTGCAATCAAGTAATTATACCCTATGTCATCCCAACCATTGCTTTGGGTGTGAAACAGATAAATGCTACGAACTATGGGTGTATAATCTGTTTGCGGGCTGTTTTGGTCTGCTGAATGATGAATGATGATATGTCTTGTAGGGGTCATAATTCTATTTCCAACGGGATTGGAAAGCCCTGCTCTCCATGTGTTTTGAGTTACACTTTCAGGCTCTTCACAATGTTGTTCTGTTGTTTTGAATTGTTTTGATACAGGATTTGGAGAATCAGTATTGAAAAAATGAAACTCTATCCTTCCTTGAATTTCACCCGAATAAAAATGAAGCTCATCTGTGGGATTATTTAATAATTTCAATTGGCTACCTTTAAGGGTTTCAGAATCATTATGCTCATTTTCAGAAAGTTGAATACTATCTTCTGAGCTTATTAAAAAACTGTTTTCAAAGTGTTCATTTTTGTTTATTCGAACAACAAAAGAGTTGACATGACCTTCTAGTTTGAGATGATGATATTGGTTCTTTTGGGTATTGAGTTCAATTTTTTGAAAAGTTTGGGCGTTCATAGACAAGAAAAGGGAGATTGTGATGAACCCAAGAAGCCAAACCTTCATAATATAGTTTTCAGTTGTTTATGCAAATTAAGGATTTTTTGGAACTTACAGAAGAATGTTTGTCAGACTTCATTATTACAGGGAACACAAATGACTTTATATTTTCAGTGCACAAACAGACGAAAATTATAAGTTCAAAAGAATTTGGGGAAAACTATGCACCTGATTAATAAATGCAAAGCCCACAACATTTAGTTTGCAAAAAGGCTTGCTGGTATGTATGATTTAGCCTTTTATGCTTTTTATAAACTTTGTAAGCAGGGCAATTGAAGTGCTATTTAATCCTGCTCTTCACAAACATTTTTCCTTTTCAAGACAACTCCTGAAGCACTACCCTATCCTGATTTCTATTCAAGTTAACGTTTAATCCGAAAATCAAAGGATAGTTTTTTCTAATGTGACCAAATGGCGCATCAAAAACCACAGGAAGTCTTAATTCATGAGCATGACGCTTGATGATTTCATAAGCATTTTCTCCAAATGGTGTAGAATTATCATTCATCTCTGAAAAACCTCCAACCAAAAGAGCTTTGGACTTTTCAAGTATTTTGCTTCGTCTCAGTTGATACATCATTCTGTCGATGTGATAAAGGTATTCACCAACATCTTCAATGCATAGGATTCCATTTTCACAATGATGAAAGTCTATTGAACCTAACATTGATACTATGATTGAAAGATTGCCACCCCACAAAACCCCAGATATCTCTTTTTCTAAAAAATTGAAAGGATGGTTTTCAACTTCCAACTTAAAAACTTCACCTTTCAATAAGTCAACTGCTTTGTTGATGGCTTGGCTTTCAGTATCGTTGAAAGTGGAGGGCATTGCTGCATGAAGACTCATGAATCCTTGTTGTTGCAACAAACTATGCCAAACTGTCACATCGCTGAAACCTATCAACCATTTAGGATTTTCTGCAAAATTTGACCAATTAATCAGTGATGCAAGTTGAATGCTTCCATATCCACCCCTTGCAAACCAAATGGCTTTGATTTGATTATCGTCTAATGCCACTTGAAAAATTCCGATTC
>JBDNDT010000277.1:0-4324 GCA_046718985.1 Cytophagales bacterium | reverse complement strand
CTTTGGTTTTTACTCTTAATTTCAGTGAATCAATATTTTTTAAATCAACAAAGAAACTGTCGTAATCAAACCTAAAGTTTTTTCCATGAAAAATCATCATATCACAAGCCACAAGAATTCCATCAAATTTAAAATCCCTGTCTTTTAAGATCCTGATTTCTTTATCTTTGGGTTTTAAGTAAACATTGAGTTTTTCACTCAAAGGAAATTGTTCTACTCCTCTAATAATTAACTCATTAGATTCCATATCAAGCGTTCCGTTTGCTGTTTTGGTTTCTTTTGAAAGAATGTTGATTTGGTCATAGTCTTTTCTACCTTCTTTAGAGATATTATAGTGATAGCCCTTTGGCAAAATAACTCCTTTGCCATTGTCTTGAAAATCAATGAAGCCTTGTTTTCCCAAATCTTTCATGGCAGTGTTAAGTGTCACAGCGTTCAACTTGTATTTTTTGGCCATTTCATCTATGAAGAATTCATTTTTTTTGATTTCTCTAGTGTAATTTATAGCCAATTGAAGAGGATGAAAGGTGTATAAACCTTTCATTTTATCATAGAATTTTTCATCAAAATAATCAACTGAAGTAACTTTCAATGGAGATTCAGACCGGCCTGTGATCATGGTAAAATCTATTTTTTTGGAATTGGTTTTCCAAGTTACCATTTCAGCCAACATTTCCATTTTGTGATAAGTATCCAAAAATGGCGTGTTTTTGAAGCTCGAATTTTGATTAAGCATCATAAGTTTCGAATCTTTTTTGTCATAATTAAACGAAACACCCGGATGTGAAACCGAATCTTTTCCATAGATAATCACAACTGATGCCAATGGTGAATTAATTTCATTGTCTAGCAATTCAAATCTGTATGATGAAGCCACAAATTTCTTAACTCCACCTTCGATGAGTTCTATTTTAGATTTTTTACCGTCTAATGAACTACTATAAATTTTTCTACCGTTTAATGTGAAACCACCTGTATAAATCAAATTTTGACCAATGTTTTTCACTTTCACGTTGCTTTCAAAAGAAACAAACCTCGGGTAACTGGCTTTGGAGCTGTCTTTTTTATTTTCTGCTTTGAAAAAGTAATTTCCATTCAATTCTTTTTCAACTTTTGAGGGATATGACAACTTAACATTCAAGGCCTCCAATTGAGGTTTAGTCGTTTCCATAACAAACTGACTCAACTCAACTTTAATCTCTGAAATTCCTGCCGGTTTCCAGTCAGTTTTACCGTTATATCCAATATATTTTTTGGATTCAATTAAAAAAGTTCCGCTTGTGTTGTAAACTGTTGTCGAATCAAACCTGGTACCAAAAACCATGCTGGCATTGATAATTTTGATCACAGAGCCAATTATTTTAGGCAATTTGGGTTTCCAATCTTCTGCCGGATCATACGTAGGTTGCAAATCTATGTCTGTTGATTGGTTGTTATTGTTATCATCCCAGTTGGTGAACCAATCATCATTGTTGCTTTGTGTGTTGGTTTCTTGGGTTTCTTTCACTTCAATGACATCTTTTTCTGTTGCACCTTCCACAAATTGAAAAGAAATATCACCTCCAACCAATCTTGTGTAATTATAATTCCCTAAATAGAGTGCTCTGTGTTCCATGAATGTTTTCATGGTGGCGAGATAATTTTCAGTCAATTTAATACTATAAGAATCAATTACCTTATGATTGAGAATGAACAAACTATCTAATTTTTTCCCTGAAAGACTTTGTTTGTTAACAGCATTGATGACAATTCCACTGAGATTTGCCATGTGTGGAGAAATCTTATATTTCTTTTTTTGCAAATTTTGGAATTGTTTAACTACTGATTTTTTTTGAGCATCTGTCAAACCATTTCCTAAGAAAAGCGATTCCATCTGAGTGCCTAATGCAATGATTGACTCATTTTTAGAACCAATAAATTGTTGTTTCAACTGCGCAACAAAAGCATTAGGTTCATCAGAGAAAGTCTGAGAAAAAGTGAGAGATAAACTGAAAACAAAAAGTGTTAAACTGATAACGATTTTTTTCATCACTGTTAATTAGATTTGTTCAGGACAAGCACCGCCCAATTATTTTTCAAATTATACTTTGTCAAGGAAAGATAGTGATTTTTTGATATGTTAAGCAAAAAATCTATATCTTCAGCATAAAATCCACTCAATAGCAATGTCGAACCGCTATTCATTGCCTTTGCATAATCAGGAAGTTCAGCAGCTAATATATTTCTATTGATGTTAGCCAGCACAATGTCAAACTGATTTTCAAAACCAAAGTCATGAATCACTCCCTTTTTCACTTCTATGTTCGTGCAATTGTTCAATTCTATGTTTTCTATGGCATTTTCAACTGGCCAATCATCAATATCATAAGCAAACACTTGTTTTGCCCCCAACATTTCAGCAAAAATCGCTAATATTCCGGTTCCCGTTCCGGCATCTAAAACCTTTTTGTTTTTAAAATCTTGTTCAATCATCATTTCCATCATCAATGAAGTGGTGGAGTGATGCCCTGTCCCGAATGACATTTTGGGTGTTACTTGAATGCTATAAAGATAGTCTTTTTTCGGATGAAAATGGGCATGAATGTAGATTTTGTCAATCAACACAACCGGATCATAATTGCTTTCCCACAACTGATTCCAGTTTTGCCATCCTACTTCCTCTTTTAAAAATGTCTCTGAGCTAATTGAATATTTTTGAAGAAATTCTTCAAAAAACTCTTCATTAAAAACTGCTTTCGGGCAATATGCCAACAATTGAACTTCTTGTTCCTCAAATGAATCAAAACCCATTTCAGCCAATTCGGCAATGAAAATCTCTGATCTTTCCGGTTCAACAACAAAGGTAAATTTGAAATAAGTTTCGTTCACTTGCATCCTGCAAAACTTTCACTTTCGATAATTGCTATTGAAAAATTGGCTAAATTTCTCTTTTTTTGAAAATAAACTATGTATTTAGCTTGAGCCAAGTTTTCAGTAAAATACCATAGTCCACTTCTGTCAGCATAGAGTATTGAGGGAGAACTAAAAACAGGTAAATCACAAAAAGCCTCTGATTCTTCAACATAAACATGGATTTGCGCTTTGCTAGGGTCATTGGTGACAAAAATACCTCCATATATATCGCACATGTTTAGATTCCTTACACTAAAGTTTTGACTACAAACTGAATTTATTGTCAAAAGAAACAATCCCGAGAATAAGGTTATGATGTTCATTTCTTTGAATTTGGCAAATAAACAATCTTTTTAGTAACAAAGAACTCTTCCTCGAAATAGCCCTTCAAATCTAAATCAGTGACCGTGTTTTTAAATGGCTTCAATTCTTCTTCCAAATCACCACCTTTCAAGCAAATGATTCCATTCGGCAATTCATTTGAATTTTCATTTGAAAACTTACCCTTTGTCCATCTGACAAGATCAGAAAGTGGTGCAACAGCCCTAGAGACCACAAAGTCAAACTTTCTGTCAATGTTTTCAACTCTGCTGTGTTCAAATGTTACGTTTTTAATTGCTAAATGATGAACTACTTGTTCAACCACTTGAATTTTCTTTCCTATAGAATCAACCAAATGAAACTTTACTTCAGGAAAAAATACCGCTAAAGGAATCCCCGGAAAACCTCCACCTGTTCCCAAGTCTAACACTTTGGTTTTGTCTTTGAACTGAATCAGTTTCGCGATTGCAAGTGAATGTAAGACATGCTTTTCATAAATAGAAGCAAAATCCTTTCTAGAAATCACATTGATTTTTTCATTCCACTCTGCATAAACGGGAAACATTTCACTGAATTGTTTTTTTTGCACCTCAGAAAGTTCAGGAAAATAACGAAAGATGATTTCTACACCGTTCGTCATATTGCATCTTTCTTATTTTTCACCATATCATACAACAATTCTCTTGCTCTATGCAATTGAGCCTTCACTGTTCCCAAAGGTGAGTCAAGTTCAGTTGCAATTTCTTCATAGGACAGTTCTTGGAAGTATCTCATTTTGATAAGAACTTGATATTTTGTGGGCAACTTGGTGACAATTGCTTTAATGATTTCAATCTTTTCTTCTTTGATTGCCTCTTCCTGCGGATTCAAATTGTTGTCTTTGATGTCCATTCCCACTTCATCACCATTATCATCTTTGAAAGTGCCGTCAATGCTCAAGGTGCTAAGCCTTTTCTTTCTGATGAAATCAATGCAATTGTTAGTAGCTATTCTAAACAACCAAGTACTGAATGTGTATTCAGGGTTGAATTTAGGCAAATTTCTAAACGCCTTTGCAAAGGCTTCTATTGTCAAATCTTCTGCATCATCTTGATGCCTGACCATTTTCAGA